>JALWKJ010000237.1:0-15429 GCA_027081495.1 Campylobacterales bacterium
TTGAAGCGTGTAAAACTCTTCCATATGAGTTGCGGCTATATCCTCTTGTGATCTAACCAAATCCAAGATCTCCTGTAACTGCTCTTTTCTTCTATTTGTCTCTTTTAGATCAAGAGTTTGGATATCGGTATCTATTTCATTTATTTTATCATACCATCTGATTATCTTTCTTCTTCCATACCAGTGCATTACGGGCATAATAACCTCTATAAAAAAAGCAAAAAGCGTTACAAGCGGCAAAAGTACCAAAAGAGTGAAATTATGTAGTTTGTTAAGACTTTGCGCCGTCCAAAAATCAAACATTTCCTCATAATAGTGTTCATTTTCTTTGAAAAAGTTCTCCGCACTAGGATGAATGGGCAGTTTTGACATAAATAAATTTGGAAAAGTATGTTCATCGTAAAACATTCCCGCGTGAGAATGAACTTTTTGGGCAACTTTTAAAAAAAGCCGTACGATTTCGTCATCCATATCTTTTGTCAAAAGGATTGTTGATTTCGCCAAAAGTCTATGTTTTGTTTCGGGTATATCTTTTTCAAAATCAAAACCTCCTTTTTCAAGGGTAACTATATGGAAATTTTGATCTTTATTTAAAAAATACTGCCTATATGAATTTGCGCGCTCAAAATCGAATAGATGTAGATTTTTTTCAAAAATCAGTGATCGCAGAAGCTTTGAATCCGGCGACGATATATAAAACATAGCGGTTATATTTGCCTCTTTTAAGGCTTTATACGCGTTATGATTTTTTAATTTTTTAATTTTTTTACTGTTTATATCAAAGCCGTTTATTTTAAGAATAGATTCGGCGACTGGATATATGCCGCTTTGAAGTTCTCCGATCGCTATATTTTTATCTTTAAGCTGCGAAAGTCTATTTGTTTTATCTCCTCTATAAAATATCCAAATAGGTTCATAAGCGATATTTGCCACAAAAAACAGACCGCATTTCAAATCCTCGATACCGCTTTGTATAAAAGCAAAATCCACCTCGGAATTCTTAAGCTTTTTTTGCGCTTCAATCGACCCTTGCGTTGTAACTACTTTTAAAACAACGCCGTATTTTTCAAGCTCTTTTTTATATTTAAGAGCATATGAATAATAAGCTCCCTCTTTTCCGCCCGTAGCGATTTTGATATATGTTTTATGAGTATTACTATCGATAAAGACAAAAACAAAAGGCAACAACGCCGACAACAAAAAGAGAAGAAGAAACTTTACTCTTTTCATCCTTTATGTCCGATTTTGATTCAACAAAATCTTAAGCGCTGACAACACAATTTTTTCCGCTGTTTTTCGCTTCATAAAGTTTGGTATCGACACTATGCATAAAAGATTCTATACTTTGATCTCTTTTATATTCCGATATTCCGAAACTACAAGTAAAACGGGGAGCTCCTTCTATTTCGATCGCCTCGATTTTCTTTCGAAGTTTTTCAGCGATCTTAACGCCCGTTACGAGTTTTGTGTGAGGAAGTATAACAACAAACTCTTCTCCGCCCCATCTAGCGATCGTATCACTCTTTCTTATACTGTTTTTTATAGTTGACGCCAACTCTATCAAAACTTTGTCTCCCACGCCGTGACCGTATGTATCGTTGATTTTTTTAAAGTTATCGACATCGAGCATTATTAGACAGAATGAATTTTTATATCTGTTTGTAAGTTCGATCTGTTGTTCTAAAATCGTTTCAAATTTTAGCCTGTTTGAAACCTTGGTCAAAGCGTCCGTAGTCGCGTCGCTTATCAAGATTTTTCGCTCAGATTCTATATTGCTTATATCCGTTAGCGTAATAACGACTCTATATAGTCTATGAAGAGTCGTAACTTTCGCATCTACCGAAAATATATATGTCTGTGAATTTTTTGTAATTTTAACTTTATGCGTTTCAAGAGGATTTCTAAGTATATAATTTACCCAGTGAACTCCGTTGATATTTTGCGAAAGAAAGTTTTCCTCTTCGTCGGTTTCGAAAAATTCACTGATACAACTATGTTCGGTTTTAAAAGCTTTGAGGGAGTCAACATTGAAAAATTCCAAAAATGCGCGATTTACTATAAGAAGTTTGTTGTGCGATCGAGTAAGAATCATACTGTTTTGCGCGTCGATTATCGTTTGCAGCTGCTTTTCGTTAAATATAATCTTTTCGATAAGCGGATTCACCAAAGTGGATAAATTGGCAAACTCTTTAAAACGAAACTGCCTGGGATCGATAAGTTCTCTTTTTTGAATCGCGGACGCAAACGCGTCGTGAAATCTCGCAAAACTCCTTTTCAACTGATAAGATATGATTTTTGCCATCATACCTATCAAGAACATTCCAAAAACGACTATAAGCAACATTTGAGGAGCCGGGATATTGCTTATATAGTCGTAAAAAGAGACATATTGAGAAACATCAAAATGCTGATATGCCACAAAACTCTGAAATAGCCAAAAAACCGAAATTATCACTATAAAAAAGACTATCATCATAGATAGCGATATCATGACGGTTCCAAACAGCGTTCTTTGCATCTTCATAACAATCCTAACTTAAATATTTATGTATATAAATTATTATAGCAAAAATTAAATATATTTAATTTTATATAGCAGCATGAAATAAGATAAAATTATATTTTCATATCGGAAGCGAAATATCTTATAGATGCAAAACCGTAAACTCCGCATGATTTTACGATCTTTATATCTTTTTTAGATACGATGCCGCCTAGAGCAAAGACTTTTATACTTAATCTATCGTTAAACTCTTTTAAATAATCTACGCCTTTTTCTTTACCTTTATTTGGCGACGCGAAGATAGGACTTATCGTAACCGCGTCGGCGCCTGATTTTTGCGCAAAAAGAGCCTCTTTTATCGAGTGGGTACTGGCTATTACAAAAAAGTTCTCTTCTTTAGCCTCTTTTATGAGATCAAGTTGCAAAGAAGTTAAATGAACACCGAAAAATCGTAACTTTTTTGCGATATCAAGACGAGAGTTTATGATATATTTTTCTACGCCTCTCTTTTTGCAACAATCGATAAAAACTTTTGCATATGGTAAAATATCTCTACTTGTTTTATCGCGAAAACAGACAAAATCTACTTTATGAAGAGTAAAAATTTTCGATAGATACTCTTCAAAGGATTTTAGATCATGATAATAGGAAGGATCAGTTATCAGATAGCTTTTCATCTCTTTTTTCTAAAAGAGAGACCATCTTCTCCAATAACTCGGTATGTTTTTGTTTCTCTTTGTAAATTTCAAGCTTCAAATTCGCCATCTCAAAGAAAATCACCATAAAAAGACCTATACTCGCTCCAAAAAAAGCGCCGATAAGAGCGATGATAAGTCCAAAAGGATAAAAGAGGGTAAAAAAAAGATACGCTCCGATAAGCACGGCGCCCCAAGAAGCACCCTGCATAAAACTTAAAATTTTTTCATAATTTTTACTCATTGCAAGCCCGATTTTAAAGCGACTCTTCGTGCAGCGAAACGGCTCCGGCAAGATAAACATATGTCAAAATCATAAAAATAAACGCCTGTAGAAGCGCGGAAAAAGTCAACAAAGCAAAAGGAGCTAACGGAGCTATAAAAGGCGCAAGCATCAAAATAACCGCGAGAAAGAGATCATCTCCTTTGATATTTCCAAAAAGCCTAAACGATAGCGAAATGATTCTTGATAGATGAGAAACTATCTCTATGGGAAACATCAACGGAGCCAAAAGAGGCTCGGGTCCCATAAAATGTTTAAAATAATCGACAACGCCGTTTTTTCTTATACCCTCGTAATTGTAATATACAAAAACGATTAAAGCAAGAGCGAGCGTAAAATTGATATTGCTAGTAGGAGATTCGAAACCCGGAATTATACCTATGAGATTCGCGATCAATACGACAAGCCCTATCGTAGCAACAAGTGGAAGATATTTTCGCGCAAGATCTTCTCCGATTACATCTTTACCCATAGCTATGACGCCGCCTAAATAACTCTCCGCAACATTTTGCGCGCCTTTAGGGACTATTTGCATAGCGCTAACCGCGGACTTGGCAAAATAGAGCACGATCGCGGCTACAAGCAACGAGTGGATTGCGATCAAAAATATATGATTATGTGAGATTACACCGAAAAAAGTAAAGACTTCATTCACAAACAGATCCTTTTAGAAGAAGATAATTTGCGAGATTCTACTAAAATTTGATTTAAGAGTTGCTAAATTTTACTTTTTTGACAAAATGCCTTCTTGACCCATTCTATAAAGCGCAAAATCGTACTTTACGGGATCTTTGGGATCAAATTGCCTTAACTTTTGCGTCAATTCGATCACCGCCTTTAAATCATAGGTTTTTCGTTTTAATAGTCCCAGCTTTCTTGAAACATTAAATGTATGCGTATCGAGAGGAATCAGCAAGTCTTTTTTATCCACTCTTTTCCAAAGTCCCATATCCAACTCGTCTTCTCTTATCATCCATCGTAGATACATATTCCATCTTTTGTAAGGAGAAAGAGATTTCGGCTTTGAAATCAAAAATCTATACCCCCCGCTTTGATACGCGTAAGCGTTTTCAATGGAGTCGATCATTTTATAAATTCCCTCAAGAACGGAGTTTTCTTTTTTATATCCGCTTATAAATATATCCTCAAGCGAAAAGTTCTCTTTTAACCGTTTTAGAGATATAAAAAGAGCCGTAATATCATGTGCGTTTTGAAAACGATAATAAAACGAGCTCAAAACTTTTTTTATCTTCTTTTCATCCTCATTCAAGAGATTAAAATCTAAAGAGTTTAAAAATTTGACTATCAAAGAAGCTTTTCCATATGCAAAAAGCGCGCATATCAATGAAACATATTCGTCGTTGAATCTCTTTGCGACCATTAAGGGGTCGGGTTTTTCAAAAGATAGTTCGGTTTTGGTATTTCTCTTTTTTACATGAGATTCAAGAAGTAAAAAAAGTCGCTTATCGCTAATCTCAAGCAAGAGAGTCTCTTTGGTTGGTTTTACTTTGAAGAAAATCGGATATATTTACCAAAGCGTAAATGACGGCGAAGATCATCAAACCGGGAAAAAAGCTAAGCCACCAGGCGATATCCACAACCCCCTTTCCTTCGCTTAAGATACTCCCCCAGCTGATTTGCGGCGGCATGATTCCGATTCCAAGAAAACTAAGCCCGCTTTCGGCAAGTATCGCGCCCCCTACTCCAAAAGTAAAAGATATAAAAAATATGGGAGCAAGAAGAGGCGTAAAATATTTCAACATGATCTTCAAAGAAGATACTCCCGAAGCTTTTAAGACTTTTATATATGGTTTATTGGATATCGCGAAACTCTCGCTGCGAATAAGCCTAGCCGTCGCCATCCATCCCGTAACGGATATAATAAATACCAAAACCCAAATCGAAGCGCTCATATAGCTAACAAGCGCAAGCAAAAGGAAGAAAGTGGGGAATGTCAAAAAAAGGTCGATTATCACAACTATAAGTTTATCGGCTCTTGCTTTGAAAAAACCTCCGCTCACTCCGATAATAAGCCCTAATAAACTAGATATAACCGCCGAAGTTACGCCGATAGTCAAAGAGACTTTTCCGCCTTGCATAACCCTTGCAAGCAGATCTCTACCGAGCCTATCGGTTCCAAAAAGATGCTCAAGCGAAGGAGAAAGTAAAATCGAGTTTTTATCCAGCTCAAAAGGAGAAACTTCGTAAAAATTTAAACCGAAAAACGAGAAAAAAAATATAAAAATCAAAACCGCTATACTAACGAATGGAATTTTCATAACTCTCCTATATCAATTCGTTAAAAATTACGACAATCCAACATCCTAGATGCAAAAGCACCGCAAACAAAACGGCTCCCGCGCCCATATCCTTCGCGTTTTTCGCCAAAGGGTGCAAATCTTTTGTCACAAGATCGACAAGATTTTCAATCGCAGAGTTTAAAAGCTCGATTATCAAAATCAAAACGGCCGTTACCGCAAGTACGAGTTTTGAAGAAAACAAGAGAGGAAGCGTAAATATAGCTATAGCTATAAATATACCGAAAAATAGTTCGAGTTTAAAAGAAGTTTCGCTTTCAAATGCGCTTTTTACGCCTTCAATCGCATAAAAAGCGTTTTTGAAAATAGAGTATTTCGGCTTATTTTGCATAAGCATATCATATCCAAAGTTTGGTAAATTTCAATTCAAAATATAAACCCGTCTCACAAAGTCGATATACGACACGAATTACGACTGACGCCGTTGTTATAGATTTTTATAGACCTTCACTTCACCTTTACCTAAAGCTTTGAGCGCGGGTTCTGCTTTTTCAATCGCACTATCTCCGTGAACGATTACCAATATTTTGCCTTCTTTAAGAAGATCGGCGTAACGGTGCGCCTCTACTTCTTCAACGCCGAGATCCTTAAACCATGCTACAAGCGCGGCGGCGCTTCCTACTACTGCCGCTCCGCCAAGCGCTCCGGCTAAAGACGCAATAATAGGACCGGTCGCCACCAATGGACCGAATCCTGGAACGAAGAAGAAAAAAGCTCCCATCAAAAATCCCCATAACGCGCCCCAAAAAGCTCCCTGTTTGCCCCAAAATACGATATCTTCGTTTTCTTTATTGAGTTCAAAATCGTCTTTAGGCTCATCTCCTTTGCCCTTTGCCAACACCGAAATATCCTTTTTGGAAATACCGGCTTTTAAAAGCGTCTCTATAGCTTTTGCCGAATCTTCATGATCGTTATAAATTGCGATAAGTTGTTCTTTTTTCATAATCTATCCTCTTTATTCATATGAATCGATATAACCTCGTTATCGAGGGAACCTATGTTTTGACGATAAATCGCTATTTTACCGTTTTGTGTTCATCTTGACGCGCCTCGTTTTTAAAAACGGATTTCTCTTTCAACGCTTTTTTCTCCTGCATACTCTGGTATTTTTGAACCTTCATCTCGGCTTTAGGGCACCGCTGATAATAAGTGACGCTGATAGCTTTATGAGGTTTTCCGTAGGCAAGACAATTTTTTGAAGGACTAACTGGTTAATTCGAAAAAATTTAACGAAGCATACGGAAAACCTCATAAAGCCCATAGGGAAACCAAAGAAAGGGCAATCTTTAACAAATAAAAGTTCTTGAATTAACCGGTTAGTCCTGCAAATTTTATTTGTCAAATCTTACCCTTTCTTTGGTTTCTATCAGTATCACTTATTGTCAGCGGTGCCCTTTATTTTTGGTTACATCTTCTTTTGTATGTTTAAGAAGTTTAGAAAAACTCTCTTTTATATGATCGTAGAGTTTCTCAACGGCATTTTTACCCTTTATCTCTTTTTTAATCTTTTTAATCTCTTTTTTGATCGCTTTATACTCATGAGTATGCTTTTTAGCGTAACCAAGCAATGTAGCTTTTTTCAACTCGTTTTGAGCTCCGCTTAAAAGAGCCAACGCCTTTTTCTTGTTACTCTTTTCAACATGTGATGCCGCTATCACCATATCCTGTGCGATTAATAGAGGAATAGGAATCACAACACTTTCGACAACCATAGAATTAAGTCCGGTCATCAAAATGGCAAGCGCTTCTTTCGTTTTACCGCTATCTAAAGCTTTTGTCGCGTCTTTTGTCGCGATAGGATAAACATCCATAGGAATAAATTCCGTGCTTACAACCATTTCATCTACCAAAGGCATCAACATTTTCCTCGCCGCTTGAACATCATAGTCCGCCAAAAGTTCCTGAGCGGTTTTGATTATATTTTTTATTAATTTGACATCGCCTTCAAACGCGTTTATATCTATAGCATGAGCAATAGGAACAAATTTAAGATTTGGATTTGCCTTTAACGCCTCGTCAAAAGATTTGGTCGCTTTCAATAAAGCATTTTTAGCGGTTTTGTTATCTTTATGCACTATAGCTTCTATCGCTTCCATAGTTTTGTTTAATCCGTCAAAAACCTCTTTAGGCGCTTCTTTGAAATTTTTCCGCTGCGCTTTGAGCTCTTTCGCAACGCTTAAATGTATCCTTTTAGCCTTATCCTCAAGCGCCTCTTTTTCGAAACCGCTTCTTTTTGTTTTTGTAGTAAACAAAAGTTTATCTCTCATTTGCTCATCTTTCGCTTTTGCCGCGGCTTCACCTTTAACTTTACCTTGACTAAGCGCCTTTTGCGCCTCTTGCGCTACACTATCGTGCAGCATATCCGATTGTAGCGTCGTAGCGAACAATAAAGCTGCCAATATGGCTGAAACATTGATAATTCTTTTCATTTATTTATCCTTACTTGAAAATTTTTGAGAAAATCGATAACGATTTTCTCAATTTGTAAGACGATTATAGGAAAAAAGAGGAGATCAAGTCTGTTAGTCAACTGACAAAAAAGTAAATTCGAAGCGCTTGAGCATCTAAAAGAGATTATAACCTTTAAAAGGAGATCTACGCAATTTGCGTTTTTTTAATACCTTTTCCAGAAATCTTTCGAAAAAAGTATCATCACGGTGTAAAACTCGAGTCTTCCTATAATCATCGCGAAAGAGAGAACGATTTTATCCAAAGAGCTAAAAAAATGATAATTTTCAGCGGGTCCCGTTTGTGAAAAACCCGGACCGATATTTCCGACACAAGCCACCGCGGTGCTAACCGATGTCATGGTATCGTAGCCTCTTATATGAAGATATAGGGTGACAAAAGTATTCGTTAAAATAAAAAGAAGTAAAAATCCGCTAACACTACCGAAAATCTTTCCCGTGACTCTGTTTTTATCTATATATATACCTAAAATAGCGTTGGGATGAAGGATCTGTTTAAACTGAATAAACATATTTTTAAACAAAACGATATGACGGATCACTTTTACGCCTCCGGCGGTTGAGCCGGCGTTTCCTCCTATAAACATCGTTATAAATACGATTGCGATAGCCGCGCCGCCCCATTTCTCATAATCGCAAGACGCAAATCCGGTCGTAGTCAAAATAGAACTTATAGTTAAAAAAGAGTGAGTAAGAGAAAAAGCGATCGTATCGTTTGAACTAAAGAAACGATAAAAAAAGAGCATTAAACCAAGAGCCGAGAAAATGATAAAATACCATTTAACCTCTTCGCTTTTATAACCGCTTATATCCCCTTTTAACAATCTTAGATGAGCTAAAAAGTTTACGCCCGATAAAAACATAAAAATTATGCTCACCCATAAAACGAAATAGTTTTGTTCCCAAAAACCTAACGAGCTGTTTTTTGTGGAAAAACCTCCGGTAGATATGGTCGAAAATGCATGATTTACGGCATCAAAAACGCTCATCCCGCCAAACTCCAACAAAACGATATTTACAAAGGTAAAAACCAGATAAATAATCCACAGCCTCAAAGCGGTATCTTTGATTTTCGGAGTGATTTTATCAAGTTTTATGCCTGTTGATTCGGCCTTGAACATCGTCAGAGAACCGGTAGGATTTATTAGAGAAAAAAGCCCCACGCCAAGCACTATTATTCCCATACCTCCTACCCAATGCATTAAACTTCTGTGCATCAAAATCATTTTCGGAAGCGACTCTATATCCGTATAAATCGTAGCGCCGGTTGTGGTAAATCCGCTTATAGCTTCAAAAAAAGCTTCATAAATAGAAATATCGGTATATTGATATAAAGGAATAGCGCCCGCGACTCCAAGCAAAACCCAGACGAAATTGACGCTTAAAATCGCTCCTTTTATCCTCATCTGCATATCATGCTTATAAAGCAGTATATATATAAAAAAATTTACAAAAAAGAAAACGGCATCAAAAGATAAAAATTTTGTGATATTTTCACCGTATAACAATCCGGTAAATATCGGTATGAGAAAAAAGAGACTAAGAGCGATACCGATTATGGATACAAACTTCGATACATTTTTTAAAGTGAGTAAATCCAATTTTTTATCCTCTCCTCTTTTGAAGTCAAAACAAAAACGAAAATAACATCGTTCTCATTTAGCGT
Organism: Campylobacterales bacterium; assembly: GCA_027081495.1. Classification (GTDB taxonomy): domain Bacteria; phylum Campylobacterota; class Campylobacteria; order Campylobacterales; family QNZT01; genus QNZT01. The sequence goes on from JALWKJ010000237.1 coordinate 9,934, forward strand.
AATCTTTTCTACAAAAGGATAAAGTCTGCCCTCTTTTAAGATAAAACTTTGCGCTATCGTATCAAAAGAGGGTTTTACGGTTTTTCCGATTAAAGGAGAATTTTTAAATATTTTTCTTGAAAATACGGCGGCTCTTCCGCCGCAATAGTGTTTTTCATATATGACGGAACTAGAACCCAATTTTTCCAAAATCGCATAATACGCATTGGCTTTACTACCGCGCGCCGCGACAATTCCCAGCTTATGCATAAGCTCATAATGCTCGGTATTGTTATTGATAGCCACCGTCTTTTCCACGCCTCTCTCTTTTGCCTCAAGACATCTGATGATATTTTCTTCATCTTTTATATCCGTTGAGATAATCATATCCGATCGCCTGATCTGTTCATCTTCAAAAACCGTATGCTCTATATAATGACTATTAATGACGCTAGCTTCGTTTTGTAAAATCTCCGACGCCCGTTTACACAACGCGTCGTCACTTTCGATCACTTTTAGTTGAATATCTCTTTCAATCAGTACCTTTGCTATTTCAAGTCCCAATGTGTCCGCGCCGAAAATCGCGATTTTAGTAATCTTTTTCGGCATTTTGGTATCTACTAATTCACACTTTTTTCGTATGATATTCGAATCTCCAAAAAAGTATATCAAATCTCTCTCTTTCAATACTTCGTCTTTTTTAGGCAATAAAAACTCTTTTTCCCTCTCAAGACCGACGATGATACAATTTTCACACTCAAGATCGGATATTTTTTTACCCTCATAATCGCTGCTTTGCACAAAAACGGATATAAGTTTAAAATCGGTATGCAAAAACTCTTTTACATTGTTCGCTTTTGGAAAATCTAAAAGCGCCTTGATAGAAAGAGCCGTAGCCGAAAAAGGAAAAATGGCGTCGCTGATACCGAGTTTCTGAGGAATCGTGCTCTTTGCGAAATATTCGTTTCTAAGACGAATTATTTTCTTTTTCACATCTATAGCATCGTCTGAAATCAAAGCCGATAATAAATTTGCTTCGTCGCTGTCGGTTACGCATATAAAGATATCAAAGCTTTTATTTAAAAGAGAGTTATAAGTTTCGGGATTCTCGATATCGCCGCAGATTGTCAATACATCCAAATTTTCCTGCAACGCCTGCAATACTTGATGATTTTTATCGATTACCGTTACATTGTGCTTTATACAGAGTGTTTTCGAAAGCAGATGACCTACTCTTCCGGCCCCCGCGATTATTATATCCATACCTCTTCCTTGACGAAGATTTTAGCCTAATTTCATAAAAAGCGCGGCGCTTAAAGCAATTGAAATCGTAAAAATCAGAGTGAGCAAATTTTGAGTTTTTTGAGAAATTTTTCTCTTTGATTTGATAAAATCCACCGCTTTGACAGCCGGCCATACGGAAAAGATCAAAAAAACCATCATAAATACGAGAGTTATGAGAATATCATGCATTATTAATCCTCTTTTTCAAACCAATTTAATTGCTCTCTTAGTTTTACAACCGCCCCTACGACTATTAAAGCGGGCGTGGGTAGATCTTTCGCTTTTTCGTAAATATTTTCCAAAGTACCCGTAACCGTTTTTTCATCAGGCGTTGTTCCCCGACTAATCACGGCTACCGGATAATCTTTGGGTTTTCCGATTTCTATCAATTTCGCGGCAATTTTATCCAATCTATGAAGCCCCATCAAAAATACTATAGTATCATCCGTCTTATAGTTTTGCCAGGGAATCTGGGAATGTTCTTTATTTTTACTTTCATGTCCCGTAACTACACGAAAAGAGACCGTAACCCCTCTATGGGTAACAGGAATTCCGGCATATTCGGGCACGGCGATAGCGGATGTGATTCCGGGAATAAACTCAAAATCGATTCCCCTTTCTCTAAGAAATATCCCCTCTTCTCCGCCTCTGCCGAAAACCAGTGGATCGCCGCCTTTTAGTCTGACTACGCACTCATGCTTTAAAGCGTTTTGATACAATAGTCGGTTTATCTCTTCTTGCGGGAGAGTGTGGTGAGAATCCTCTTTTCCCACATATACAAATTTGCATCCGTTTCTTGCCTCTTTTAATATCAAAGGATTTGCGAGACGGTCATATATGATAACATCCGCCTTTTTTATAATACGAAGCGCTTTAACCGTCAAAAGGTCGATATCGCCGGGACCGGCGCCGGTTAGATAGACTTTACCCATTATCTGACCTCTTTTATCATATAAATAAAAATTCCCGACGGCTTCTTGATCCCTTTGATCTCATCGATAATTTTCCATTTTTTCGTGTCTATTACGACCAATTTATTCGCATCGTTTACCGAAACGAAAAGTTCGTCTTTAAGATTCGACCACCTAAGATGAAGTACTTTTCCGTCAAACTCGAAACTCTTTATAATATTTAGATTTTTCGTATTAACGATCTGAATAACGGGAAAATCTTTACCGGAAAATGTAACCGCCAAATAGTTTTTATCGGGACTCAAAGATGTAAAAACAGGAAGTCCCTTTGTTTCGATACTCTTTATAAAGTTGAATTTATCGTCATATACCAACACTTTATTATCTCCCACGGCCGGTATAAATGTTTTATCCGCGCTTAGACTCCAAAAACCGAAGTGGGGAACTTTTAGTACCGGTTTATTCTCATCCGCCGTAATTTTTATCTCTTTGTAGCTCATCTTATCCAAATCGATTACGCCAAAAGCTTTTGTCAGAAAAAAACCGACGATATATGTGTCGCCTTTTATCATGGCGTCAAAAGGCATTTGACCTACTTTAAACTCTTTAAATAGCTTAAATTGAGGTTTGCCTTTTTTATAATTTTTATCTTTTAGCACCGTAACTTTATCATTGTCCATTTGGGCGAAAATCAGCAAATCTTTATAAATCTTTATACCCACATTTTTAGAATGAGTTTTTATCTTATCTATCGGTTCGAGATTCCGCGTTAAAATATCAACCGATTTATCATCGTAATTTGCAACCGCGACAAAATTTTTCCCTATTACAAAACCGATAGCGCTTTTTGATGTTTTATACTCGTTTAAGACTTTTTGAGTTATCGGATCGAAACGAACCACATATCCGTCTCGACTTATGAGATAACCGTCGTTTTCGTAAAACTTTATAATTCCATGATTTAAATTATGCAGATTTTTCATATGAGAGAGTAACTTACCGTTTTCTATAACGGCTACGCTACCGCTTTCTCTTTCTACAACGAAGATTTTCTCTTTTTCAACATTTTTCGCGACAGCCACGGATATCAATACCGAAATTATCAATAATATCTTTTTCATTTACCCCTCTTTTAGCTTAGTGTTTTATCTCGTTTTCATCAAGATAACACGACGGATCTTCCGCCCATAAATCATCATATATGGCATACGCCCTGCTTCTTGAACCTCCATTACAAATATCTATATATTTGCATAAAGAGCATTTTCCCTCTATGGATCTCGGTCGTTTTCGAAGTCTTTTTAAAAGATCGCTCTCTTTTTTTTGCCAAATATCGCCAAAATCGTCTTTTAAAATATTTCCGATGCTTTTTGGGAAAAAAGGATCTGGTTTTACATTGCCCAGCGGATCGATATTTAAAAGCTTTCGTCCAGCGGAATTTCCGCCCCAAGATTTAAGTCTTTTTATCATTTCACTTTCAAGATGAGGATATTTTTCGCTAAATTTTTCCAAAAACACTACGGCGTCTTGTTCCATATTTCCCGTAACGATCTCTATATCGATATTTTTATCTCTATATTCGAACGCTTTTTCTATTATAAATTCAACGGCTCTTCTTCTTTGTTCTTTACTCAAATCCATCTTAAGATTATCAAGCCCTCTTCCGCTATAAACAAGATGAGATATATATAGTTTGGGTATATTTTCAAATTCGGCTAATTCAAAAATATACTCCAAATCCTCATAAGTCTCTTTTGTAAGCGTAAATCTGATACCCACTTTGCTTAGCTGAAAACTATTGAGAAGTTTTACCGCTTTCATAGACATTTCAAAAGATCCCTCAAGCCCTCTGAAATTATCATGTCTTTTTTGGGAACCGTCTATGCTAATACCGATATAATCAAATCTCTCAAGGATCTCTTTTGCGTTCTTTTGCCCGACATAAAGCCCGTTTGTCGATAGATAAGTTATGATTCCAAGTTCTTTGCAGATTGCCGCTATATCAAATATATCATCTCTCGTTAGAGGTTCGCCGCCGGAAAAGATTATAAACTTTATACCGTTTTCTTTCAACTTTGGAAGTGTCGAAATTATATCCTCGTAGCTAAGAGCGTCCTTGCTTTGTAAATCGGATCTCGAATAACAGTGCATACACGAAAGATTGCATCTATTCGTAAAGTTCCAGATCGCGATACTTCCATCTAGCACGCGAGCTTTTTTGCCGTCCAATACGGAGTTTAACAAATTTGAAAGACGAAACACTATTTCTCCTTTGGCTTATATGAGATGATATACTCCGTTATGGCGTTAAGCTCTTTTTCGCTTAGGGTAAATGCCGGCATAGCGTTTCGCTTGTAACCGAAAAGTTTTGAAACGGATTTCGGATCGCTTATCATAGCCCTGATCTCTTGCTTGTTTCTTTTTGAAGCGATCCGGGTAAACGGCGGACCAAACGCAACGGCGCTTTGATGATGACATCCCCAACAGTATGTTTCAAAAACTTTTTTGCCGCTTATTGGGGTTTCTTTCTTTAATTCGCCGGAAATTAGCGTCATATTATATATTAAAGCTATTGCGATGCATATTTTTAATCTATTCATAATCATATCCTGTTATCTGATATTTATCATAACAGCTTTTTAATTTTGATTTGTTGACAAAAGTCATTTGTTATTTATAATTTACTTTTACGCCGCTTTTAAAATCGATTTTCGCCTTTTTCTTCATTTCGCTAAGCGTCTCATCTACCAAAATTTGAAATTTCTGCATTTTGACCGCTTTTTTAAGTTTTGTTTTTATATTTTCGATCTTTGCGTCTTTTGGATAATCTTGTCGATGTTTTTCAAAATAATCTTTTAAATCCTTTTCATCGACTTTTATAGCATTCATCTTCTCTCTCATCCAAAACTCTATCAAAAGGCGTTTTTTAAAATCACTCACTATCTTTTTAAACTCTTTATTATCTTGCAATTTTCGTTTTTTAGCGTCCTCTACAATCAATTTTCTCTCTATACTTTGATCTAAAACCATGATCTTTTCATTTTCGCTTAAATCTTCAAAAGAAGAAGCGTTATGAAACATTGAAAGTACAGGTTTTAAATCCTCGCTCGTAAGCTCCTCTTTATTTACGATCGCATATGTCTTAGCGGGTAAAAAAGAGCAAAAAACGCCTGCTAATACCGCTATCGTTAAAATTTTCTTTCTCATTTTTTTCCTTTTTTAGTTAGTAAAAAATCCATAACGCAAATCGATTCGTAAATATTTAGATTTTGAAGTTTGCTCATGCAGGCAAGCGGCTCTTTTTTATCTTTGCATTTTTTAT
>JALWKJ010000237.1:15439-32180 GCA_027081495.1 Campylobacterales bacterium
AATTTCTTTGAGAATGGTTAGTTATTTATGGAGTGTATCTATAATCTGTGAAATTATCATGTTCGCCTTTCAAAATAAAATTCTAAATTTTAATATTTTAAACTTGATAAAATTTTCTATTTTTATTTACAAAATTGTATTTGCCCACAGGTATGTCCGCCGGATACGAGATTAGCTTTTTGAGGCTTTTCGTGTCCCAAACTTCGATTGAACCGTTGTGATCGTAAATACTAAGATAGGTATATTTTCCATCGCCCGTAAATTCCGCATGAATGTATTGTTTGTTTTTAACCGGAGTCAAAATCTTTTTTGAAAAATCCTCTTTTTTGACGAGTATTAATTTATCGGTGCCGTTGTCTATCCAAAGATAAGGAGTATTTGGATGTGTTTTTACAAAAAAACCGTCTCCTCCTATATCGATTCGTTTTATAAATTGCCAATCATACATTTTCCATACGCTGACATAAGGTTTTCGAAGATGGGGAGTCGCGAAATAGAAATTTCCGTCTTTATACCAATATGTAGCTGAAAAAAGATGAGGCATACCTTCCATTTTATGTTCAAAAACCTCTTTCATACCCTTTATTTTGTAAACTCTGAGCACCTTCCCGCCCCTTGCGGTCGCTATTATAAATTTATCGAAAGGATCGATAAAAAAATCCTCTATCGGCTCTTTTATCTTTTTATATTTTATAGTGAAATCTCTTGAATTTACGACTCCTACAAGAGGTTTGTCCCTATATGTAAAAATCATCTCGTCTTTTGTATATAGATCATATAACGCGCTCACTTTACCCTCAAGCGGGATAATCTTTATCGGTTTTAGATCTTTTGAATCCATAACAACCATCTGTCTGGGTAAAAGACAAGTGGCTACGACTCTTTTTCCGTCGCGACTTAACGAAACATTTCGAAGATTGATACAAGCTCTAACCTCAAGTACTCTTTTACCCCGTTTGAGACTGTATTTTTCAACAAAACCGTCACGAGTCGGAACAAAGATATTTTCGGCGTTTGGAAATTGGTACTTTATACCCCCATGAACATTTTTTAGCGCAAATTTGTCTAAAATTTTCTCATCTTCCATTATCCATACATATCCGCCGTCCCTCTCGACAACGGGCAAAACCTGTTCGATGTTTTTTATCCCCAGATTCTTCGGCTTATCGTTAAAGTGTTTTATAGATTTTAATATATCTTTTTTAGCCCAAGTTAGATTTTTATCGACGGGAGATTTGATATATCTGCTAATCTCCAATCTCTCATAAGGATTTAGGAACTCATAAGAAGGCATAAGCGTTTGAGGAAAACCGTTTTTAATCTTTTTTGAAAGATCTTTTATCTGCTTATACTTTCTTAAAAATTCCGGCAAAAGCGGAGGACCGACTAAGCCGATTCTCTCTTTATGATGACAAGCGGTGCAATATTTATTATATAATTTTTTACCGACATTTTGTTTTTTCACCGCTTCAATCATATGAGCGGCCGCGGGATCTATCGCATATAAATTTTGTAAAAAAAAGAGAGTTGTCAAAAAAATCAAATATTTTGATCTGGCTTTCATGATAGTTGCCTTGCTTAAGAGATTAAAAAAAGAGAGTGACGCAGCCGAATAAATCGGTTGCGCCGTATCGATACTTTATTTAATAAGTATCGGTCATTGTATTTGTTACATTAAACTTACCTGTTGGAGTGATAAGTCTCTTGTCGCTAATTACATTTTTCAACTCAAGCGTATTTGAGTCAAATACCAAAATCGGAGTAGCCGTAAGTTTGTTACCCCAAATACTTGTCCATACTTCACTACCGTCGGCGTTAAATTCAAAATGTACGGGACCTCTAGCTTTGACTTTCGGATCCGCGGATTTTAAATATTTTTCAGGAATAGGTATAGTTTTTACGACTTCAAGTTTATCTTTGTCTATAACATAGATTTGAGTTTGAAGTTTTCTATCCGGATTAACCGGGCGATCCGCAAAGATATATTTGCTGTTTGGATGTGTTTTTACAAACAAGTTTCCACCGCCGTTTCCTGGAAGCTTAAACTTTTTAACAACTTTCCATGCATTTTTAGGATGACCTTTTGGATCTGTTCCTATCGCGATAATATCGTTTGAACCTATGTGACCGGAAATCCATACCGGACCGTAAATTTTAGAGTTAACATTGGCTCCGCGACCCGGATGCGGCTTAGTTCCTTGAGAAGGAATGTTAGCGACTAGTTTACCCTCTTTCGTATCGATGACGGAGATAATATTTCTTGCGTTTGCGGCTGTTAGGAAATATCTTTTACTAAGATCCCATCCGCCGTCGTGCAAAAATCTTTCCGCTTCAACCATTGTAACTTTGGGATTTTTTACATTTGAGTAGTCATATAGCCATACTTGTCCCGTCTCTTTGACATTTATGATCCACTCGGGCTTGATATGCGAAGCGATGATCGCGGCGACTCTAGCTTCTCTCGTAAATACATTTTTATCGATCGTGTAACTTGCGGTCGATACGATTTTAAGAGGCTCGAGAGTATTTGCGTCAAGCGTTACGATAGACGGCGGCCAGTAGCAACCGACTACGGCATATTTATCTTTGAACTCTTTGTATTTTGATGTATCGATACTTCTCGCATCGTTACAAGGTCTAAGTTCCGCGACATTTTTAGGCACTTTCATCCACAAATCTATCATAGACGCTTTACCGTCTCTTCCTATTACATACATATATCTACCGCTGGCGCTTGTTCTTGTAATATGAGTCGCATATCCCGATTTGACGACGGAGATCACTTTTTTAGTCTTTCCGTCAACTATAGCGATTTTTCCTATATCTCTTAAAATTACCGCAAAATAGTCTTTCCAGTTTTTGGATTCCGGCGCTTTTGGTCTATCTTTTACGGGGATAAGAACTTTCCAACTTTTTTTCATATCCTCCATAGATTTCTCCGGCGGCATCGGCGGTTCTACCTGAATATATTTTGCCATAAGCTCTGTTTGCGCAGTTGACAATTCACCTGATTTACCCCAACCCGGCATACCGCCCGGAGTTCCTTCCGTAATAATAGTTTTTAACGCTTCCGTACCTATGCCCGTTGTTTTTTTAGGCTCAAGATTTGGACCAAGCGCTCCTTTTCTAAGCATTCCGTGACAACCCGCGCACCTATCGAAATAGATCTGCGTAGCCTCTTTCATTTCGGCATCCGAGAGCTTAACGGCGGACGCGTGCATACTTACGGCGACAACACTGGTAGTTGCAACCAAACTTAATAATTTTACTAACTTCATATTTCCTCCTTTAAAGTTATTAAACAGTCTTTTTCCCCTCACCTCTATATATTTTAGCAAACTTATGTTTATTATTTGCTCAATTTCTTTTTCTCACTGAAATAGATGAAAAACATCGGTAAAACAATCAGCGTGTGCAAAAATATCGTTAGCGTTAAAGGACCTTGATTTATAGTCGCAAAGAAACTCGGTACGATATCCGTAAATGGTGTTATCATTTTACTCTCCTTTCATATTTATTTTATTTATAAATCCGAAAAGAAGAGTTTAATCTTTTCGGATAAATGGCGTCTAGGCAGCCGAGGGCTGAATCGATGCCGACCCTTGTTGTTCTTTTGATCTTTGACCGATAGTCAAAAGATCCATCACCAACAAAACAAAACCTATAAATGTTACAACACCCATTACAAGACGCCATCCCATACCTTGAACATACCACAAAAGATTTTGAGCCGTAAAATAAGCTTCCCAAGTAGCTCCAAGTTCGGCTCTTTCAACAAGCACCTGCTCATAACCGGTAATCGTCAAGGCCACAGTCATACCTAAAACTCCGATAACGATCAACGATATAGCCCATTTGGATAGAGCCGTCGCTCTCATATGTTTAATTCCGTAAGCTCCTTGAAGACCAAGATACATCATACCTATCAATATGGTAGCGTAAGCTCCAAAAAACGCAAGATGTCCGTGAGCGTTTGTAAACTGGGTACCGTGAGTATAGATATTTACTTGAGGAAGCGTATGAAAAAATCCCCATATACCGGCGCCCAAAAAGTTACCGAACGCATTTGTAGCGATCCACGCCATAGCCGGACCGTTATTTATGGCATGAGCTCCGCCTTCAGCTTCGACTTTACCTTGCTCTTTGCCCCAATCATAAAGAACATGAACAAACATTGCGACAAGAGGCACAGGCTCGAGCGCTGAAAAAAGAGCGCCTATCTCCCACCAGTACTCTGGAGTACCGATCCAAAAATAGTGGTGTCCAAGACCCAAAATTCCTGAACCTAAAAGCATCAACACCTCGATCCATAGCCACATTTCGACTATCTCTCTTTTTGCGCCAAGGATCTTAATCAAACCGTAAGCGGCGAGAGTTCCGACAAAAACTTCCCATGTAGCTTCAACCCATAAGTGGATTACCCACCACCACCAATATTGATCCATAGTTATACTGTCGGTAAAAAACATACCGCAAAGATAAAGACCGGCAAGAGCGAAAAGGTTCGCGACCATAACGGTCATAATACCCGTTCTTTCACCTTTTAAATATGTAGCCAATACATTATAATAAAATATTAAAACGACAACGACTATACCGATATCCGCCCATCTTGGAGCTTCAAGATACTCTCTACCCTCGTTGATAAGCCAAATAGTCATCTCCGTACCGGAACCGACTTGAATAAATATATATACGAGTACGACTACCGCAACCGCCGCCGTCAATACCCAAAAAGCGAGTTTGGCGATTCCCGGGGCTACTACTTCCCTTCCCGTTTCGTCGGGGATCATATAGTAAACCGAACCGATCATCGCATAAAGCATCCATACTACCAAAGCGTTGATATGAACCATTCTCGCAACCGAAAAATCAAAAATCTCAAACAAAAAAGAGGGATATAAAAATTGAATAGCGGCTATTAGTCCCATCAAAAGCTGAGCGCCGAAAAGTATGATAGCCACCCTGAAATACATCATCCCGATTTTTTTAGATTCATACTGTAATGAATTCGTTTTGATACTATTTAGCATAAGTGCCTCCTTGCTCTTTTCCAAAATTTCTCGGGAAGCCGTTTGTGTCTATTGAACTCATATGTTTTAAAAACGCTACCAACGCTACCGCTTCGTCGGCGGTAATTCCGAGATTGGGCATCATTCTCGCATGAGTAGGATATTTTGAAGGATTTTGTAAAAATTCCGCCATCGCTTCTTCTTTTGTGCTTTTACCCGTCATTCCCATCATAGGACCGTCGCTGCTCCAGGCGGGATCAAGCCATGCTTTTGTAAGATCGGGCGCATAGTAGGCTCCGTTACCCAAAAGAGTATGACAATTCATACAGTTTTTCGCCTGAGATGTAAGCTTACCTTTATGAAGAAGTTTAGCCGCCTCTTCAACACTCCACTCTTTTCCGAAAAAAGGCTCTTTCTCACCTATGACGGGAGCTTCATGTCCCCTTTTTTCATTCATCTCGTATTTTATGTTGTAGTTTATAACCGTAGGGGCGGGAACCCTTTTGGTTACACCATTTTGTAAATCAGCGTCGGTACCCATTTTAATCTGCCCCATCGTATCAAATGTAAGCCAGATTAAAAGTACCGCCGCAACTCCGGTTACCCATGCAGCCGATCGCCTCCAAAACGACATGCTGCGCCATACAGAAGTTGGTTGTTCTGCCATAGTGTGCTACCTCCTATTAATCGTGCTGTTTGTGAGTCTCTTGCATCAAAAAGTAGATAAAATGAGGCAATATAAAATATGCGAACATAGCCATCATTAACACTTTTTGAGTAAAAGATCCACTTCCAACCAGAGTACTGAGCAAATAGAGAGAGTATGCGCATCCAAGCCAGAAAATATACCCGATATATTGATAATACGAGGGAATTTTTTTCATTTTGGAAAAAGTATATAATCCCACAAATATCGTCCCGAAGATCAAAACAAGGGTCGCCGATATAAAAATCGGTAAAAAATCGTTCGGGGCAAGCTGCGGCATATTTAAATATACTTCTTTCATACTATCTCCTGCTTATAAAAGTACTACGACAGTATTGTAATAAAATAATAACTTTTAATGATTGACATAAGTCAAGAAGAACGAATCAAAAGAGACTTTTTAACGCCTTTTCATCCAAAATAGTTATATTATGCTTTTTATCGATAGAGATAATAGAGTTTTTTTTGAGCTTCGCGAGAGTCCTTGAGAGCGTCTCCGGAGAGACATTTAAAATAGCCGCGATTTGATTGTTTTTAATGCTTTCAAAAAGCTCTTTATGCTCATCTATAAACTTCGCTACTTTGGCTTCCGATGTAAGAATCATCTCATGATGGATGACATTTGATAAAATTTTCACCTTTTTAGTCAAAGATTTTATGATCTCCATACAGATCTGGGAATTTTCATATAAAAGATCTTCGAGTTTGTTATATTCTATCTTTAAAACCGTTCCTTTTGTAATGAATTTTGCGGATGCAGGAAAACGCATGTTTTCAAAATTCGCTAATTCGCCTATCATGGAAATCGGCGTAAACTGATGAATATATATCTCATGACCTTTGTGATCCGTTTTATAAAGGCGTAAAACCCCATCTACGAGTATATAGAGTTTACCCGGCTCGTCGCCTTCATAAAAAAGGAGCTCGTTTGCGTTATAACTTCTAAAGCAGGAAATCTGACCGAGCTTTTTGATATTTTCATCACTTAAACTACTGAAAAACGGTATCTCTTTTAATGTAATTTTCATTGCTAACCCTTGTTAACCGAATATTATATCGACAAAATTCTTTATACTTTGTAAAATTTTTATACTTAAGGTCGCCGCTAATGATAGACGATGTCGATGGTGATTAAATATTAATCATATCTATGTTTATATTTTGACACTATATCTGCTATACTAAAAGTGTAAATTTAACAATTAAAGGAATTTCATGGCTTCTATAAAAGCATTAAAAGGACAGGGACATTGGCCTACGCTTTTAGCGGCGTTTTTGTATTTTGATTTTAGTTTTATGGTCTGGACGATGTTAGGACCTCTATCTACGGAAATCAGCGAAGCGTTAAAACTCTCGCACGGCTTTATCATAACGCCTTCGCAAAAGGCTACGCTTCTTTCCATTCCCATTTTATCAGGAGCGATTTTAAGAATTTTGCTCGGTTTTTTAGTTGATAAGATAGGCGCGAAAAAAACAGCGATCATAGCTCAGTCCATCGTCGTGGGCGGTCTATTTTACGCATATTTTAGAGGTTCGAACATTACTTATAACGAACTTTTGGCGGTAGCGTTTATTCTCGGTTTCGCCGGAGCCTCTTTCGCCGTAGCGCTTCCCCAGGCGGGACAATGGTATCCTCCGAAACTTCAAGGCGTGGTTTTGGGAATAGCCGGAGCCGGCAATATCGGAGTCGTCATAGACTTTTTGTTCGCTCCGAAAATCGCGCAGCTTTGGGGATGGGAGTCGGTATTTTTAGTCGGAGCCGTTTTATCGACGATCATTTTGGTCGTATATTTTTTTATGGCAAAAGACGCTCCAAAAGAGGTATATACGCCAAGACCTAAAAAAGTAAAAGATTATATAAAGCTTTTAAAAGATAAAGACACTTGGTGGTTTAATCTCTTTTATGCCGTCTCGTTCGGGGGCTTTGTCGGTTTTGCGGGTTATATGAAAGTCTATCTTATGAATACATATCAAACCGATATGAGCTCTTTTGGACAAGAGATCTTAAATGAAGAAAATGTAAAAGTCGTAGCGGGATATTTTGGGGCTTTATGTATCTTCGCGGGCGCTATTTTAAGACCGGTAGGCGGAGCCGTCGCGGATAGACTAGGCGGTATCAAATCTCTTTATTTCTTTTTTGGAGCGGTCTGTATATTGGCGATTATAAACGCGACTATAAAACTTCCGTTTTTCGCCGCGATTTTTGTGCTCTTTTTGATTATGGCAAATCTAGGTATGGCAAACGGAGCCGTTTTTCAACTAGTACCTCAAAGATTTGGAAAAGATATAGGCATAATGACTGGAATCATCGGATGTGCCGGAGGTCTTGGAGGAACGGCGCTGATTAAGACGCTCGGATGGAGCAAAGGCGCGTTTGACGGATATACGGCGGGATTTATCATATTCGCTTTAGTCGTGCTTATCGCGATAGCGGGAATATCGCTTGTTAAAACCAGATGGAGAACCACTTGGGGACTTCAGGCGGGAGGAAGAATTTAAATGATCATTTTTTAATCAATAAAAATTTTTATCGGCGGATGATTTTAGAGTATAATATTTTACTATATAGGGTAATAAGGTAGTATAAAATGGCAAATATTAGAGTTTCGGGCTTTTCACTGGCAAAAGAGGATCAGCTAACCGGAGATGATGTTTTTTTGCATAAACGACTTCAAAACGCCGCTTTTGCGGTTGTTTGCGACGGTGTGGGCAGCGCCGAAGCCGGAGACGAAGCCGCGAAAAGAGTATCTTCTTTTCTTTATAATAGTTTAAAAAATAGACCGGCTTCTTGGAGTATGGAAAAAACTATTAAACATTTTATAAAAAATATAAACTCTATTCTTTATCATGAATCCATAGATTCTTATGAAAGAGCCGAACTGGTAACCACGCTGGCTCTTGTCGTAATCGAAGGAGAGAGACTTTACGCAGCGAATGTCGGAGACAGCCGTATCTATCTTTGTCGAAACAAAAAACTCCACAAACTCTCAAAAGATCATGTAAGCGATGAGAAGGAGATGTCCCATATACTTACATCCGCAATCGGTTTAAGCGACGAGTGCGAAATATACTATTTTGAAAATATTATAAAAAAAGAGGACACCGTCCTTCTTTGCAGCGACGGGCTCTATAATACTTTAAGCGAGAGTGAAATACTTTCTTTGATAAAAACGGGAGCCAGCAATCTCGTAAAATTCGCCAGCAAAAAAGCAAACGACGATTTGAGCGACGATACGACGGCCGTCGTTATGCAAATAAACGAAATAGATTATACCTGCAGACTCAAATCATTAAAACTACCCATCCCCGAAAATCTAAAATCCGACATGATCATAGACGGATACAGACTTCAAAAACCGCTTGCTCAAAACAGACGAACCTGGCTTTGTTCAAAAAAAGGAGTATCTTATGTTATAAAATTCGCACCTTATCAAGCTCTTGAGAATGAACGGATTTTAGATCTTTTCGTCAAGGAGGCGTGGAACGCTAAAAGATTAAAAGCCGGCTTTTTCCCAAAAGCCGTCATCCCTAAAAACAGAACCGTTCGTTACTATATCATGGAGCGTATAAAAGGAGACGAGCTCAAGATTTATCTAAAAAACCGCCTCCTTTCCATCGACGAGGGGGTAAATCTGGCAAAATTTCTTCTTCATACCGAACAGTTTTTACTAAAATACGATTTAGTTCACGCGGATATAAAACCCCACAATATCATAAGAGCGCAAAGAAAAGGAAAAACTTACTTCAAGTGTGTCGATTTCGGATCGATAACCGAAATATTTTCAACTATCAGTCGCGCGGGAACGCCAAGCTATCTAGCTCCGGAAAGATTCAAATCTCAAAGTATAGATGAAGCGAGCGAAATATTCTCCATCGGAGTAACTCTTTATGAGTCTTTGACAAATAGACTTCCTTACGGGGATATAGAGCCGTTTCAAACCCCGATCTTTAAATCCCCCAAATCCCCCTCGACCCTAAATCCGAAAATCCCGCCCTGGCTTGAGAGTATCATATTAAGAGCGATATGTATAGATAAAGATGAGCGATACAAAAACTATTCGCAGATGCTATATGATTTGGAAAATCCAAAAAGCGTACGACCTTTTTACGACAAGAGCGCCTCTATCATCGAAAGAGAGCCCGTAAAAGTTTATAAAACCGCTTTTGTGATTTCATTTTTGATAAATATATATCTTTTAATTTTAATACTAAAATAAGGAAAAAGATGAAACAACAAACACCGCTTGAGAGTTTCATAGACTACAAGGCAAATTCGAATATGCAGTGCGGCAACTACCGAATCGATCTGCCCGCTTTAAAAGAGAACGAGCAGTATAGATTTCATTTTGATATGAGCGCGTGTATAGGATGTCACTGCTGCGAAGCGGCTTGCAACGAACAAAACAACAACTTTGCCGAAGTTAAATGGCGAAGAGTCGGGGAAATGGAAGCCGGAGTTTTTCCCGATGTTAAACAGCTCTTTAATTCTTTAAGCTGTAACCACTGTTTGGATCCCGAGTGTCTAAAAGGGTGTCCGACAAACTCCTATATAAAATTTGAAAACGGCATAGTCTTTCATGACGACGATCTTTGTATCGGGTGTCAATACTGCACATGGAATTGCCCATACGAAGTTCCGGTCTTCAACAAAGATAGAGGCATAGTTACAAAATGTCATATGTGTTATGAAAAACTGGAAGTCGGCCAAACGCCGGCTTGCGTCCAAGCTTGTCCGGCAGGAGCGATAGAGATAGAGGTTTTCGATCCTCGCGAATGGAAAGAGGAAAAAATTTACGAAGAAGGTATAGCGCCGCATCTGCCCGATATCTCTATAACCAAACCGACGACAAGATACACTCTGCCAAAATATAGCGGCGAAGTAAAACCGATGGATGAGAGACTTTTAAAACCGGCGCATAGCGAGTTGCCTCTAGTTTTTATGACCGTTTTGACTCAAATATCGCTAGGAGGCTTTTTGGCTATGTTTTTTGGAACTCTCTTGAGTGATCTAGGATTTGATTTGGCAAAACCCGGATTCATTTTATCTCTGATAGTACTTTTGCCGGCGGCTTTTGGATTGCCGCTTTCGGCTTTACATCTAGGTCGTCCGGCTTTTGCTTATAGGGCGATGAAAAACCTAAAAACTTCATGGCTCTCAAGAGAAGCCGCGGCTCTTGGGATCTACGCCGCGGGAGCTTTTTTGGTAACTCTTTTATATCTGTTTGATATATCAAAAGTTTCTATGCTATTTATCCAGTTTTTTGTACTATCTATCGGAATATACGCCATTTACGCACAATCAAGAATCTATAGAGTCGCGGCGAGAGCCTCTTGGAATAGAAAATCGACAACGCTTAGATTTTTTGCGACGGGTTATGTCGGATTTTTAATGACCGCGTTTGTAATGCTCTATTTATCTTACGATAGAGAAGCTATGGCGATACTGGCTATCAGCTCTCTTTTTGGATTGTATCAATTTTATCTGATTTTCGAGGAGATCGGCTTTTATAAAAATTTAAAAAAAGATGATAAAAACTTTTATCAGTTAAACAGAACTAAAACTTTACTTTTTGAAAGATTTAAAATTCTCAAAAACATAAGAGTCTCTTCACTGATTCTTTTTAGCGTAATCGCGCCTATCATGAGCGTGGTTTTGATAGCGTCTCACCTTCATATTATCGCTTTGTCGCTGCTTGGTTTTGGAATTTTGGGCGCCGTTTTTAGCGAGCTTTTGGGAAGATATCTCTTTTTTGTAACCGTTGTTCCGACAGGATTGGCGGGAAATTTTTTCGCGGGGAATCAAAGATGATTAAGAAGATAAAAAACTTTTTGGGTATCGATATAAAAAACGATAAATACGCGCTTTGCGACGATGAGAAATTCGGCAAAGTGGCAAAAGAGAAAAAACCGGATTTTTGGGTTAGATCCACTTGCGGATATTGCGGTGTAGGATGCGGTTTGTATATAGGCGTAAAAGATGACAAACCGGTATATACGAAAGGCGATCCCAAACATCCGGTTAACTTCGGAACTTTATGTCCTAAAGGCTTAAGCGAACATGAGATGATTCACTCCAAAAATCGTCTTAAATCCCCGATGATAAAAAAAGAAGGCAGGCTAAAAGAGGTTGATTGGCACGAGGCTTTTGATTATAGTGCGAACAAATTTAAAGAGATTCAAAAAAAATACGGGAAAAAAGCTATCGCGGTTATATCGACGGGACAACTCTTAACCGAAGAGTTTTACACTCTTGGAAAATTCGTTCAACTAGGTCTTAGGACAAACAACTACTGCGGAAATACCACTTTATGTATGGCAAGCGCGGTTATGGGATACAAACAGAGTTTTGGAAGCGACGGACCTCCTGGTTGTTATGAAGATTTTTCCTACGCGGATGTCATCGTATTAATCGGTGCGAATATCGCGGATAACCACCCCATACTAAAGTTGCATATAGCTAAAAACCGAAAGATCACGGATAAAAAACCGACTATAATCGTCGTAGATCCAAGACACTCCAAAACCGCGAACATGGCGGATATCTATGTCCCGATAAAACCTAGATCCGATCTCTTTTTGTTAAACGCTCTATGTTATATCATAATAGAACAGGGCTGGGAAGATGAAAAATTCATAAATGAAAATACCCTCGGATACAAAGAGTTCAAAAAACATATTCTTTGCAACTATCCCCCGTCTGAAGCCGCGAATATAACGGGTATAGATATCAAAACGATTTATGAGATAGCTAGAATCTATGCAAACGCGGATAAATCTCTTTGCGCATGGACTATGGGAGTAAACCAAAGCTCCATAGGTACGGACACCGTAAGCGCTATAATCAATCTTTCTCTAATTACCGGAAATTTAGGGAAAAAGGGAGCCGCGCCGTTTTCCATAACGGGACAATGCAACGCCATGGGAACAAGAGAGTTCGGATTTACTTCGTCTATGCCGGGATATAGGGATTTTAAATCAAAAGAGGATAGAGAAGAACTCTCAAAAATTTGGAATATTCCTGAAGAGATTATACCAAAATCAAGAGGCTATTCATATCCTCAAATCATAGACGCGATCGATAAAGGGGAGATAAAAGCGCTATGGATAGTAGCGACAAACCCGTTTGTGAGCTATCCCAATCAGAAAAAATTAAAAGAGGCGTTAAAAAAACTTGAAATTTTAATCGTTCAAGACGCCTTTATGAGTGAAAGCGCTCAAGAGGCGGATGTCATATTTTCGGCCGCTACATGGGGTGAAAAAGAGGGAGTATATACAAATTCCGAAAGACGATGCAACTATGCTAAAAAAGCTTTAAACCCTTACGAAAAAACGAAAAGCGACGCTTGGATAATCATGGAGTTTTCAAAAAAGTTTAAAGGCGTTTACGAGATGCTTTTTAAAGATTTTCAATCGCCAAAAGATATTTTTGAAGAGATAAAAAGAGTCAGCGAAGGAAGACTCTGCGATTATAGCGGCATGAGTTACGAGCTTATAGAGGAACTCGGCGGAATTCAATGGCCATGCAATAAAAAGTATCCAAAAGGCAAAAAAAGACTTTATACGAAAGATTTACCATTTTTAACGAAAAACAAAAAAGCGAATCTGCTTTCACTGGATTTTCTACCCCTTAGCGAAGGGCAAAACGAGAATTTTCCGCTGATTTTAAATACCGGAAGAACCGTTGAACAGTGGCATACGAGGACAAAAACGAAATCGATCGCCATTTTAAATAATTTGGCTCCGACAAGCTGGTGTGAAATAAATCCAAAAGATGCGAAAAAGTTAAAAGTAAAAAGCGGCGATACTATTACCATTTGCTCAAAAAGGGGCGAAATCGGCGATCTTTTGGTAAAAGTAACCCAATGCGTAAGAGAAGGAAACTGTTTTGTACCGTTTCACTATAGCGACAAACTCATAAACGATTTAACAATCGACGAATTCGATCCCCACTCGTTTGAACCGAATTTCAAACAGTGCGCCGTACAGATAAAAAGCAAAGATAAACCCGAGGGAATCTTGATGAAAAAAAAGCGGATAGCGGGAGAGCTTTCATACCAAACAACGAAAGAAGCTTTGAAAATTAAAAAAGAGAGAAGTAAAAATGTTAGAGAAGATTAAAACCGTAAGCGAACAAAGAAACAGGAAAATAAATAGAGTCGAAAAAATAAAAGAGCGCCTTTTACCCAAAGAGGCGTTTTTAAGATTAAAAGAGCTCTCTTTGGAGGGATACGATTTTATATCAAAAGAGGATAAAGCCGTTTTTTTTAAATATTTTGGAATTTTTGATAAAGAAAAGCCTAACGGTAAAAACCACTTTATGTTGAGAGTAAGAGTTCCCGGCGGCGTTTTAACCCCTGATCAAGCCGCAAAAATCGGCGAAATCGCCAAAGAGTTCGCAAACAACCGCATAGACATAACTACTAGAATGCAAATAGAGCTTAGATATCTGAAAATCGAAGATATTCCAACTGTTTTAGAAGAGCTTGAGAGCGTAGGTATAACGACATATCAAACAGGTATAGACAACTTTAGAAATATAGTTTGCGATCCTCTTGACGGACTTAGTCTCGACAATGTAATCCCCTCTTACGACACGCTGCTAAAAATGCAGGAGATTTTTTTAAAAAAAGAGGAGTGGATAGGAACTCTTGCGAGAAAATTCAATACCGCCATTAGCGGAAGCTATGCCAATAGATGTAATCTATTCTGTCATGACTGCTGTTTTGTGTTGGCTCAAAAAGAGGGAGTTTACGGCTATAATGTCTATCTTGGCGGAAAAGTGGGAGTTATCGCGCAAAAAGCGGATGTTTTTTTAAAAAACGAGGCGGAAGTTTTAAGTTTTTTCGAAACGCTAATAGATATATTTAAAACTTACGGTTTTAGAGACAATAGAAACAAAAACAGACTTCACTTTTTCATCGAAGCCGTCGGCTTAAACACCCTAATAGACGCCATAAAAGAAAAAAGCGGTATCGATTTTCAAACAAGCGGGAAATCTTTGGTTCAACTCGATCATCATGAAGCGATTTACGGAAAATGTATGCTTCAAGACGGTACTTTCGCCGTGCATATAAATGTTCCGGCCGGTCTATTTGACGCGGATGCCATGATAGACGCGTCGCATATCGCAAAAATTTACGCAAAAGATATAAGACTAAGCGTTGATCAAAATCTTTATATTGCCGGCATAAAAGAGAAAGATTTACCGATGGCGCTGGATTGGGAGATTTTTGACAAATATAAAAATATCAATACGCCCTTTTTCAACCATCTTATCTCATGTGCGGGAAGCGAGACTTGCTCTTTTGGGGTTATAAGCGGAAAAAAAGACGCCATAAAGACGAGTGAATATCTAAGCGAGAGATTTAAAGACCTTAACGGAAAAATAAGAATATACTGGTCTGCCTGCGTAAAAGGATGCGGAATTCATGAGATGGGAGATATCGGACTTTTAGGATGCAAAGCCAAAGTTGAAAACAAAAGCGTAGAGGGCGTCGATATAATGATAGGCGGGAAAATGCTAAACAAAAATAAAGAGGCAAAAACCCTCTTAAAAGCGATCCCTCTTAAATACGCGCACTTTTTTATAGAGATGCTTGTAGAGCAGTATCAACAGTTAAAAAACGAAAACGAGAGTTTTGAGAGCTTTTTTGATAGAGTCTTATCAAAATACTCTTTCCAAGCGCTTGCTTTTACTATAAGCTATAACTTTTGGATAGATAAAATCTATAAAAAGAATCGATACAAACTAATCCTTAGCCAAGCTCCAAAAACCAAAGGATTCGAGGCTTTTGAAATCTTTGATTTCGCAGAAAGAATTTATAGATCTGTTTTTAACGAGAGTCCCTATAAACTTGTTGAAAATTTCGCGCCCCTTGAAGCTAAACGCTCCGTTACGCTTGATGGAAAAATGGATAAACATTTATCAAAGATAATCGATAAAATGCTCAAAGCCGACAAAACGAGAGCAAAGGTTTTTTCCGAACTTTTAATAGAGTTAAATAAATTCTAATCAAACCGCCGCCGTGAATGTTGTTTTATCACTGCACCAGCAAACATTATTAATCTTTGATGCGGTGATAATCAAGCATAAAGATAGATTATCCATTTTTTATATCGCTATTTCATACATAGGGTTGAATGTTTTGAGTACTGTTTGATGAATCTTTTCGACCATGCTTTTGTCTAAAACACCGACTCTTTTGATAAATCTATCCTGTGAGAAGCTTTTGATCTGAAAACACTCTATACCGGACGGTTTCGTAAGCCCGTTTGTCGCGTCAGGTTTCAGTTTGATGATCCAAGGATACTCCTGATAGTACGCTTTCCAACCGGTCACAGGTACTATAATACGCAGTCCAAATCTGCCCATTAGGTCATGATTGATCACCACCGCAGGTCTTGATTTTTGTATTTCCGAGCCGATACTCGGATCGAAATTGACAAGCCATATCTCCCCTTGATTAATACTCATAAAATTCCACTCCGCTATCTGCCATATCTTTGCACTCTTTGAGGTACTCTTTGTTCTGCTCCGCTTTGATAGCGCCTTGTTCCCATTTTTTTAACTCTTGCTTTTTTATATACTCAATCAAGGCATTTTTATAAATCGTATTGAGAGAAACCTTGAGTTCATCTTTTAGTGCAAGCAGATCTTTTTTCAAATCGGAAGGTATGTTAAAAGTAACCTTTTCGACTGTTGTTTTTTTTATATATGACATATTCTACTCCTTTTTATATGGCGTATTATACCATATAAAAATAATGTGTGCGATTATATAAATATGACTTCTTAAAATTTTAAGTAGTGTAGTATAGTTTACTTTGATTATGTAAGCGGATTTGAATTTTTATGATAACTAAGGCTAGTATTGCTAAAATCCGCCTTGATTATGAACAAAATCACTGCATCAAAAATTAAGAGTATTCATTGGCGCGGTGATAACATATATCATAGCAATCTAATTTTTAGGAGGTTTTATTCATGAAAAAAGGTCTGGTTTTCGCTCTATTATTCGCGTTT
>JALWKJ010000238.1 GCA_027081495.1 Campylobacterales bacterium
CATGCAAAGTGCGTGTTAATTGTCATATTTGGGCAATAACAAACATTTTGTGTGTTATTGGAAAAAGGAGATCGTGGTGCAAAAAAAGAAATTACTTGATATTGTCAGAGACAAGATTCGTTTAAAACATTACAGTATTTCGACGGAGAGAACTTGTTTGTATTGGATAAAATATTATATTCTTTTCCACAGCAAAAAGCATCCGGTTCATATGGGAAAACCCGAGATCGAACAATTTTTAACCTGGCTTGCGACAGAGAAAAAAGTCTCTCCGACAACACAAAACCAAGCTTTTTCAGCTATTTTGTTTCTATACAGAGAGGTTCTGGGTGTTGACATGAGTGATCAGAATATCCAGGCGCTTCGTGCGCAGGAACGGAAGCACATTCCCGTAGTTTTAACTAGAGATGAAGTAAAACGAGTGATTGAAAATTTGAATGGTATCTACAATTTGATTGTTTCACTTATGTACGGGTGTGGACTTAGAATGAATGAAGCGTTGAATTTACGGATCAAGGACATCGACTTTGGCTTCGACAAGGTTTATATGCCTTATGCGCTAGAGCGTAAATACCCTTCCGCTAAAAGTCAGACGAAATGGCAGTTTCTGTTTCCGATGAAAAATGTTTCCAAAGATCCCAGAAGCGGCACACTTCGCCGTCATCATATCCATCCTGCAACACTTGGGAGAAATATCAAACAAGCAGCGCTAAAGGCTAACATCCACAAACGCGTCACTTCACATACTTTTCGCCATTCGTATGCGACTCATCTTTTGCAGGGTGGAATCGATCTGCGTTCCATTCAAGAACTTTTGGGGCACAAGTCGGTGGAAACCACCATGATATATACTCATGTAGTAGCGGAGCTAAACAAATCGAAAATCATCAGTCCCTTGGATTATTGATAACAAAAAATCAAATTTAAAATATTTGAAATTTTGTTAAAAACTCGTCGTCTATATCGATAATCTTTTTTTCCATAAGAGATTTTATGATCTTTTTGTCACAGTCCGTATCATCAGGCCATCTTCGGGGGAAATTTTCTATTTTTCCTTTATTTGTCGCATCAATGCCGATAAACTCTTTTTGAAGGAAAATATCTCTTGACGCGTCGATATTGTTCGCAACCCTCCAAATCAACATATAAGGATTGTCGATATCGTTTTTGTCGCTGTCAACAAAAACCAAGAGCTTGGTGTGGGCTTTAAGAGGGGTCAATTTTTCATAAGTTGCGAAAACAAGATCTTTTTTCTCCAAAGCTATGACGCATATAGGCGTTTTCGTATAGGTTTTATATTGTCTGATATCTTTTACGCACGGCTCGATTTCTTGTATCAAAGATAAAAGTTTAGAATCATCTATGATATCTTTTTGAGGAAAATGAACATTATCGGCGGTACAATCGATTCCCAGTTTTCCTCCATAAGCGAATGAATCGCTCGAATGATCCAGCGCGTCGCATACGCCTTCGCTTATGACTATATTTGAAACTTGAAGTCGATCGAGAATATAATCGCTCAAATCATCATACTCCTCTAAATCAGGCGCGTCGTCGTTGACAAAAATCGCATGCTTTACAAAACTCATCTGCCCCACTCCCCAAAAAGCGTGCATAAACTGTTTCGCATGTCCGGGATAAGCCGTTTTCATCTTTGCGATTATCAGATTGTGAAACACGCCGTTTTCAGGCATAACATAATCGATAAGATCGGGAGCCGTAGTCTTTAACAAAGGTAAAAATATTCTCTCGGTAGCCCATCCCATATATTTATCTTCAAGCGGCGGTTTTCCTACAACCGTAGCCAGATAGACAGGCTCTTTTTTATGAGTTATGCACTTTACCTCCATTACCGGATACTCCTCTTCGAGAGTATAATATCCGGTATGATCGCCGAAAGGTCCCTCTATTTTCATCAAAGAAGGATCGACCGTTCCCTCGATAACAAAATCCGCATCTTCGGGGATATAAAGGTTATTGGTTATGGATTTTACGACTCTAGCGCTCTTTTCTTTTATAAATCCATACATCAAAAGTTCATAAACGCCATGAGGCAAAGGAGCGGTCGCCGCCCAAGTATAAAGGGGATCGCCGCCGATTGCCACGGAGAC
>JALWKJ010000239.1 GCA_027081495.1 Campylobacterales bacterium
CCAAACCGGCTACAGTTGAATCCGGTGCCAAAGTTCGGGTGCCTTTATTTATCAACGAAGGTGATAAGATAAAAATTAATACCGAAACCGGTGAATATCAAGAGCGAGTCAAATAATCCAAAAAATTACATAATGCCATATTTAATTCAAAAAAAATAAAGCTATAAGCAATAGTTATTTTACTACAATCACTTCTATATCTTCTTTTTAAAATAATTACCTATCTTAATTTTGACTATTTTACTCAAGTATATTTTTTGTAGAATAGCCCAAGTGTTAGCACACGGTTAACGGTAATAAAAGGTGAGGCATGTTTTATGTCTTAAATACTATCGAGTCCTCTGAAAAATATGATTCTCAAATAACATCTACAGCGGCAGGGCAAAATTTGTTCTAAATTTTGAGAAACCGCCGTGGGAACATTTGAGAAAAGCATTATCTTTTCAGAGCGCTCTATATTTATAAACTAAAGGAGATATTATGTTTTTAACAAAAGGTGTATTTGCTTCGGTATTTTTTACCCTAGCGCTAATGCTTTTGCCATCTTCACTTTCAGCAAGAGGACATCACGGCGGCGGTCATCATGGAGGATGGGGACATTCCGGTTGCGGCGGTATCGGTCATTGTACAACTCATGGAGCCGGTCACTGCGGCAGACATCACAGAGTAACGCAAAACTGCAATACCGGTTCAAGATGTGGCGGTATCGGTCATTGCGCAACTCACGGAGCCGGTCACTGCGGTAAACATCATAGATTCACTAGAGGCTGCATACCGGTAAAACCGCCTGTAAAAAACACCGGAAATGTTGAAGGAGTAGTATTTCTCGATGAAAACGGCAATGGCGATTTTGATGACAATGAAGGCGTGGAAGATGTCAAAGTCGTACTGTACGACTCAGAAGGAGAAACTCACATAGATTATACCGATAGCGACGGTAACTACTACTTTTCAGATATTCCAAGCGGTGACGCGACGGTTAAAATCATTGAATCGACACTTCCTGAAAATTCCGGTCAAAGCGTTGGAGAAAACCCAAGCGAAGTTTATGTCGAAGCGGATGAAGATAACGATGCCGGATATGACGGATATGAAGTTAATTATGAAAACGATACGGGAGATGTCGAAGGCGTAGTATTTATCGATAAAAACGGTAACGGTACCGTCCAAGACGGTGAAGGTGTAGAGGGAGTAACGGTTAAGCTATATGATAGTGAAGGCGATACACATACGACAAAAACCGACAGTGACGGCGCTTATTATTTCAGCGATATCCCAAAAGGCGACGCGACGGTTAAAATCGTAGAATCAACGCTTCCCGAAAACTCCGGCCAAGTTGCGGGCGACAATCCGAGCGATCTATATGTCAAACCGGATGAAGTAAATCATGCGGGTTATGACGGATATGCAAATCCTGCATCGGATGAGGGAACCGGAAGTGTAATAGGTGTGGTATTTATTGATAAAAACGGTAACGGCACTATCCAAGACGGCGAGGGAGTCGCGTATGTAAAAGTTAAACTAACCGATAAAAACGGAGATGAAACGATTACACAAACCGACAAATACGGTGAATACTATTTTAATGATATTCCTTCGGGAGATGTTACGATTGAGGTTATAGAATCTACTCTTCCTATCAATGCAAGACAAACCGTAGGAGAGAATCCAAGTTCAGCTTATGTAACGCCGGACGAAGAGACTCATGCGGGCTATGACGGATATGTCTGTAATTAGACACTATAACAAAGCATAGAGAAACTCTATGCTTTGGATTTTATTATATTTAACGATACGCAAAAATGCGTACCTTTAAATTCACTCTGCTCTATTTGAAGATTTCCGCCAAGAAACGATATGAGTTTTGCGGCGGTATAAAGATCTAAGCTTCTTTTTTTGTTATGAGATAAATCTGTAAGTTTATTGTTTTGACTCGACGCCTCGCGAAGTATCTCTCTTCTTAACTTTTCATTCATATACTTTCCTGAATTTTCAATAACGAAATTTATTATTATCAAGCTCTCTTTTTGGGCAATATTTTCTATCTTAAAAATGATTTCCCCTTTTGAAGGAGTATTTTCAAAAGCATACTCCAGAAAAATAGTTATAATTTCTCTAATTTTATCAATATCTCCTATACAACTATGAGAAATTGCCGGATCGATATAATAATTAAAATCTATACCTTTTTTTGACATTTGATTTACAAAAAATTTAATAATGGATTTAAACTCCTCTATAGGATGAAATACTCTGTTTTTAAGAGTGAGTTCATCAGATTGATCAAATTTAATTAATTCAAAATCGTTTTTCTTCTCTTCAAAAGAGAGAGAGTCTTGTTTTTGCATATTTGTCAATGGCAAATCGTCCCACAATAAACCTTCTATCTCTTTACTTTTTTTCTCTTTTACCAAAGATTCGTTTCTCTTTTTTATATGTTTTATCTCAATATCGGGATTTCTTTCCGGTTTCTTTTTTTTCATTAACAATGAAGATAAAAACAAGACGACGACAAACAACGATACGGCAATTAAAAGATTTATAATCATCTCTAAAGATGAGAGTTCTTGACGGTTTTTTGTTTTTAAGTAGTGAATCGCTATCTCATCGGCGGCTTCTATCTGTTTTATTTTTTGATTTAATTTTTGTATCCATTCATCTGTTCTTATGGAAAAGTTCCTATTGCCTACCCCTCTTAAAACTCTTGCCCTAAGCTCCCTTAGAGACTCTTCAAATATTTTCGGCTGCAACTTCTTTCGCGTCAGCGAATCTATATCGCTATTTGAGGAAAAAGACAAAATCGGAAATTTTTCCATCTGTAAAATTCTCTCCCAAAGCATGATATCATGCATAGAAACTTTTTGAGAGCGGCTAAGTAAAAGCAAAACGAAACTCTGTTCCAGATTTAAATTGTTTTTTAATCGTATTAATCGGTTATTTGCTTGAAGATAGCTCTTTAAATCCGGTAGAGCGGATGAAAGTTTTAATGAGAGTTCATTTATATTATCTATACTTTTTTGCAAAATCTCCTTTTGATAATATTTAAAAAAAATATCCTCATACTCTCTGCTTATGACATCAACCCTAGATCTGACATATTGAAGATTGTTTTGAATTTTATCTATATCGATTACAAAAAGCGAATTTTTTGAAATCAAAGAATTTATATGAGAAATAGTTTTATCGCTATGTTCCCTTTTTGTCTTTAAAGTATTAAAGTCGATTTTACCGTCATAGCCCAGATACAAAGCGCTCATTAACCGCTCTTGTTCGATTTTTTTTATAAAATTACCCAGCTCTATAATCGTAGATATATATTGATCGCTGTTTTTCGCTATCTGATAATTTTTGTAATTTTGATAAGCTTTATAAATAAAAAATCCGCCAAAAACGAACATCGCGGCCGCAGCTAGAAAAATTATGATTTTTTTTATTAGATAGCTCATTGTTTATCCGGCGTTTCGTTCCAAATCCCAAATCATGACAGAGAGAATATTAGGTATAAAATAGATAGGATTGGGATTTATCATATCTTTATAAGAGAACCATAAATCAGACAAAAAAGTATTTTGTTTTTTTATAATACTTTCAATATCTCCCTTTGTTTCATAAAGTAGTTTCGTATTTTCCGAGGGTTCAAATTTTAGATGCACCGCCATATAAAGTTTTGAAAGCTTCATAATATAATATCTCATATCTCCCGTTACGGTATGATATCCCCTCTCTTTTAAAATCGATTCCACACCTTCAACCAGCGTATCGCAATACTCCAATATTCGCGATACTTTATCTCGAGATATCTCTTTTTCTAAAATATCTTTTATTTGATCTTTGCCGTAAGATAAAAAATCGAGAATATTTTTAATATCGTCGTTATTTGTGCTTTTTGCCATAAACCTAAGATCATTTTCAATTTTTTCTATAAATATTTTTATCCGATCTAAATACTCCTTTTTCTGAGGCGTATTAAAATAATAAAGATAATCGTTTGCGATCTTTTGACTCAAATATCGAATATCTTCACCTTTTGATATGATCTTCAGATCATTTTGATTTAAAGCGTATAATCGTCCGGCGCCGACGATAAATAAAAACAGCGCTATCGTTAGCTTAATTTTATAACCGATCATCCGTTATTGATACAAAACTACATATAATTTTGTTATTTCATCCATTTTTTTGGTAATATTATCCGTTGTAGTAAACACTATAAACGGCAATCCTCCTTTTTCTATTTTGAGATAAAATTTATAAACGATTTTCCATAGTTTATCTATTTCATTTAGTTTTTGATTTATAGTTGCGCTATTGGAAGGATTTTTCATAAGATCGTTATGATTTTGCGCAAACAATCTCACCGCCTCTTTCATCTGATCGACCGTATTTTTATCTTTTATTCCCGATTGATAAGCTATATAATATTTAGCGATTCTTTGAGCGAGCATCCTCTGTTTTCCCGATTTAGCGACTATTTCAGACTCTTTGTGTTTTATTTTACTTTTAAGAGAATCTACCACAAATTGACTACCCTCGAGTATAGTTTCACTAAGATCAAGCGCAAGCTGCGCATTATCGAGATTAAACGGCTGGTTTACAAGCGACTTAAACTCGTCATAGCTCATCTGAACGAATGTCAAAAGGTTTCTTATCTCCGGATCGTTTATAGAAGCGTATAATCGTTTATGCGCCGCGCTAAATTCGGCAAGCGACGCTTTTAACTGCTTTTGCGCCTTGCTTACCGCGACCTTATTTCCTATATAGAGATAATCTTTTGCGAGTCTTTGGGAGAGCATTCTCTGTTTTCCGGCCGTATCGATCATGTTGATCTTACCTGTTTTTACCACATAGTTGACTCCGTTTACGCTTTTGATAGCGATATTGCCGGCAACGGCGCCGTTTTCTTCCGCCGCGGCTAGACTAAAAAGAAGAGATACTAAAAGTAGCGTCTTTATACTTATTGATTTCATTGTTTATCCTTTATTTAACCTCAAGCTTCGTATATAAATATGTAGCTTTATTCATGTCTTTTAAAATATCATTTGATTTTTTATAAATCAGTGTGGGTATAAATCTCGATTTTGATCTGCTCATGATTTCAAAAAACATAAAAGATCTTTTAGCTTTATCTAAAAGCGAATTGATTTCATCGCTGTTTTTTTCATATTTACTCAATTTCGTAAGCGAACCTTTAAAAATATCCATAGCGTTTTTAAGTTTGGTTTTAAACTGAGGATCGTCTATTCCCCAAACCTTAAACATATACAAATTCGACATTCTTTGAGCAAGCATCCTCTGTCTTCCGGAAATATTTATAATTTCACCGGTTGATTTTTTACTTTGCGCGGCAAAAAGTTTTGTTATATTATCCGATATTTTAAGCAAAACCTCCAGCTCTTCCTGTAAAACGACGGCATTTTCTTTTGTAGGAGTCTCTGTGAGCTTTTTCTTGATCGGCAACCAGATTTTTTTTGCTTTTTTAATCTGTTCTTTAGTTTTCGAATCATTCGTAAAATCACCCAAAGAGTTTATGTGATCCTCAAATTTACCGATAATCTTTTGCAAATCTTCTTTAGGATTCGCATATGTATTACCCATTCCGACCATCGCATAATCTTTTAGTAACCGCTGAGTAAACATTCTCTGTTTACCGGCGATATTTATCGCGCTTGAGAGATCTTTGATCTCAATCGCAAAGACAAAAGTGCATGAAATTGCCGTTATAAGAGTTAGTTTAATTATTTTAGTTATCAAAATAATTCTTTCCTTATTTATTTTATATAATTATTTTATGAAATTCAAACTTAATATATTCTAAATATTGACTTGATTTATCTCGATTGTCAATTTTTTTTATATTATAATAACTTTTGATACAATACGATCTTGAGTATAAAATAAAAAAGAGACTCTCTATGATCAGAAAAATTATAACTTTCTCTATAGAAAAATCGACGCTAAACCATATATTTTTTCTCTTTTTGATCATGTTGGGTATATTTTCATATATTAAAATTCCTAAAGAGATATTTCCGCCGGTTATAACGAATGCGATATCGATAACGGGAAACTATAGCGGCGCCAGCGCGGATATTCTTGACAAAATGGCGGTTACCGCGATAGAAGAAGACCTTGGCGCGCTAAGTGATGTTGATAAAATCGAAAGTACCGTCAAAAACGGCTTTTTCAGGATAAAAGCCACCCTCAAAGATAACGCGGACATAGATTCGGCGCTTAGCGATATAAAAGATATTCTCTCAAAACTAAAACGAGACCTGCCTCAAGACATGAACGAACCGATCGCAAAAAGAATAAAAAACAGTTTTCCTCTCATAACGATCGCCATCGCATCCGATCAAAACAAAGAAAATCTTCTAAAAGCCGCTAACGCATTAAAAAAAGAGTTATCGACCATAAACGATTTAAGCGACATCTTTATCCGAGGAGACGCGGACAAAGAACTTCTAATTTCTCTCGATTCAAAAAAGATACTTGCATACGGACTCGATCAAAACGCGGTCGTTTCGGCTCTTTCGTCTTTAAGTTCTATTTTTCCGGTAGGTCTTATAAAAGAGAAAGGAAATCATCTTTTTTTAAGCACATACAACGGCTTTAAAGAGAGTAATAAAATTGCTCAAACCATCATCACCGTCGGCGGTAAGAAAATACGCATCAAAGATATAGCGAGGGTCTCTTTTACGCTGGAAGACGCTAAAGAGATTTCCCATTTTAACGCGCTGCCTAATATTTCGCTCAGTATAAACAAAGCCAAAACGGGAAACTCTATAGCTCTTGTAAAAAAGATAAGAACTATTTTGAAAAATTTTGAAAAGCAATACCCGAAATTTAAATTTCAAATTTACACGGATACTTCCATTTGGATAAGAAATCGCCTAAATACCGTTATATCGAATATTCTCTTCGGACTTATTTTGGTATCTTTGTCAATCTTTGTTTTCGTCAATGCCAGAATATCGTTCGTAGTGGCGATAGGTATTCCGACAAGTTTCTTAATCGGTCTAATCGCGACCGACTTGATGGGCTATTCCATAAATATGCTCTCTCTTCTTGGAGGTCTTATAGCTCTTGGTATGCTTGTGGATGAAGCGATAGTCGTCGCCGAAAATATTCAAAGACATATCGAAAACGGCGACGATCCGAAAACCGCCGCTATAAACGGAGCGACTGAGATGTTTCCCGCCGTGCTTACGGCAACGGCGACAACGGTTTTCGCTTTTTTGCCTCTATTGATCATGAGCGGGGATATGGGCGTTTTTATCAAAGTTTTACCGATTATGATATCTATTTTACTTCTTAGTTCACTTTTTGAAGCCTACTTTTTCCTCCATCTTCATTCAAAAGAAATTTTGAAAAAAGAGACTAAAAAACCAAAAAGCGATAAATTTTGGAGCCGGCTGAAAATCAAATATAAAAAAAGTCTCTTTTTTTTGTTAAAACACTCCAAAATAAACCTCGCCGTTTTTACTCTTACCGTTTTACTGCTAAGCGCTTTTATGATTTCCAAAAGTAAATTTCAACTTTTTCCTACTTTTGATACTACACAAATCTATATCAGCGGGAAAGTAAACAAGAACTACTCTCTAAACCAAACCCTAGAGCTTGTAACCGAAGTTGAAAAAATGGTTCTACACAATCTAAATAAAAACGACATAAGCTCGGTTACATCGATCTGTGGAATGAAACTGGACAATAAATACAAACCGCAGACGGGTGAAAATCTCTTTCATATTTTCGTCAATCTTCATGAAAGAAAGCCGCGCGGCTTTTATAACAGCGTCATAAATCCTATCTTATCTCCGGAATTTGACGACTCGGATATGATTCGCGAAAACTCTGCTCAGGATATCGCGAAAAAAATAAAGAGTCTTACAAAAAGATTTCAAAACGATAAGAATTTTGAAGAGTTTAGCATCATCGTACCGGGTGCGGGCATAGTCGAAAGCGATGTTGACATAGCTCTTAGCGCAGATGAAAAAAAACTCGTTGAAGCCATAAACGAACTCAAAGCAAAAATGCGTCAAATAGATGGAGTTTACAATATTCACACCGATATAATCGAAGGAGAAAAAGAGATCAAGTTCAAGCTAAACCAATACGGCGAATCTTTAGGGTTTAGCGAAGCGTTTATCGCGCAAACTCTTAGATCTTTGTTTCTAAAAGCGGAAATAGGCAAAATGTTTTACAATTCAAAACTAACTAGAATAAAATCGCAAGATATACAAAAAGATAAAAGCGACACGCTTTATAATTTAATCGTTTCCGTTCCCGGTTCTTTTCAAAAAGTACGATTGAGTGAAGTTGTGGATTTTGTCATAAAAAAAAGCCCCTCTACCGTCTATAAGGAAAACGGCGTTAAAATTCACTCCGTTTTAGCGAGTCTTGACAAAGAGAAAATAAAATCCGCACAATTTATAAAAAAGATAACTCCGCTTTTGGACAAATTTAAAAAAGAGAAAATAACGGTTTTTATAAAAGGAGAAGAGAAAGAAAATCAAAAAGTACAAGCGGAGATGACGCAAGCGGCGATCATCGCTATATTTTTGATTTTTATCTCTCTCGTGTGGATGTTTGGGAAAATCTCCCTTTCACTTTTTGTACTCTCTACCATCCCTCTTTCCGTTTTCGGTGTATTGGTCGGTCATATAATCATGCAAATGGATCTTACTATGCCCGGAATCCTTGGAATCGTAGGACTTGCGGGAGTAGTGGTAAATGATGGAATCATAATGATCGATTTCATAAGAAAAGCTAAAACAAAAGATGAATTTATACATCTGGCGTCTCTTAGAATCCGTCCTATTCTTTTAACTTCCATCACTACTATTTTAGGACTTGGAACCTTGATCTTTTTCGCGCAGGGACAGGCGGTCATACTCCAACCTATGGCGATCTCTTTGGGTTACGGCATAGCTTGGGCTACGGTTTTAAATCTTCTGTTTTTACCGCTTTTGTATGCAAGCGTTAAAAAGATAGATTAACTCTTCTTAACGCTTTGCATCTCGCAACTCTCAGTCGTACAAAACCTTGAATCCTGACCGTCCGAACCGCAAAAACTCTCCCAATTTATCTCTTTTAAGGCTTTTAGCCTTTTTTCATACTCATCTTTCGTAATGCCCTCATACGGCATTTGGGCATACGCTCCTAAATCCGTATGCGGCAGCATGGAGACGCTCTTTATAACCGGTGCGAACTGCGCAAGCATATGAGCTATTTGATCGCCTTCCTTCTCTTTGTCGAAATATACGGTACAACTTACCA
>JALWKJ010000240.1 GCA_027081495.1 Campylobacterales bacterium
TTTTGGGGACCCGCCGTGAAGCCGTTTGAGAGAAACATCATTTTTCAGAGAACTCAATTGATTTAAAATCGGAATATTTTTATTCGTCTTTAATTTGAAAAAGCGGCTACACTTCTTTGTATGAACCAAAACGCCGCCGTTATTCCTATGGCGTAGCTTGTGATAGCAGAAAAAGTTTTATTATATTTTGCTGTTAATTTATTGAAAATCTTGATGATCATGAGTATAAAAAATATAAATACGAGCTGCCCGGTCTCTACGCCGATATTAAAAAATAGTAAAGAAGCGGCTATGCTCTCTTTCGGTAAGCCGATTTCAAAAAGAGCGTTTGCGAAACCTAAACCATGAAGAAGTCCAAAAATAAAGGCGATAAGATAAGGATATCTTTTTGCTATCGTTTTTTTATCTTCGTTTAGATTTTCAGCGGCTATAAATACTATGCTAAGAGCGATCATCGCTTCGGTAAAAAAGAGTGAAATATCGATAAAACCGAGTGTAGATAGAGCTAAAGTTAGGGAGTGAGAGAGGGTAAACGCGCTGATTGTAAAAATCAAAGTTGAGGGATTTGAAACTAAAAGTAAAAGCGCTAAAACAAACAGCAGATGATCGATTCCCGATAAAATATGCCAAATTCCAAGTTTTAGATAGGAGATGGAAGATCTATGAGGTATTGCGGAATTTTTTATAACGACATACGGTTTCGAAGCTTTTATAAGATAATTTGATATTTTATAATTGTCGCTTTTATAGTCAAAAA
Source organism: Campylobacterales bacterium (assembly GCA_027081495.1). GTDB lineage: Bacteria > Campylobacterota > Campylobacteria > Campylobacterales > QNZT01 > QNZT01. Next base: position 758 of record JALWKJ010000240.1, read on the forward strand.
CCACTCCTTTATCGCTTTTAAGAAGATTCTCTATCCATATGGTCGATCCGTAAAGTTCGTTTTTGGAGCAAGAGAGAGTTTTTTTAAAAATTATAAAATTTCTATCTTGCTCTATAGACTCATTTATGATGTTTTTACATGATTTTGGAAATTTTACTTTTATATCGTCGCTATTGATATCGGCGAGCGGTTTTTTTAGCGTTATATCGATATCGTTTTCTTTTTGGACGATTTTCAGATATGAGAGCGCGCTTTGGTGGGAGTAAAGCGAAGTTTGAAATGTTAAAAATAAAAAGATATAAAAAATTCTCATTTTATTTATTACTAAAAATCTTTGAATTAACCAGTTAGTCCTACAAATTTTTTTATTCACATCTTACCCCCCCCTTTTTTTTCTTTCTCTTGATGCTTCAGATTATTTATTGGTGGAGTAATAATGCTTACATCATATTTGTCGTCGATAGTTTTTAAAATATTTTCGTAACTTCTTTTTTTTAGATCTTTGATATAGTCGTTTTTTACCAACTCTTTTACCTCCTTGTAAGGGGCTGTTTTTCCTCCTTGGAAGTTCGTTATATAGACTATATGTATCCCTTTTGATGAAAAAATAGGTTTGTTCCATTCATCTGTTTTAAAAGCGCGGATTTGTTTATAAAAACTTTTCCCAAATAGCTTTATTACCGTTTTTTTATCCAGGTTTTCAATATTTTTCGGTTTGAAGTCATCCCCGAATCCATCCGTATCTTTTGGTTTTATATCACACTCTGTAAGCAGTTTGTAGATAGCGTCGGCTTTGTTTATGGGATTTTTGTTTTTTATCGATATAAATATATGCGAAAAAGAGATATTTGCGTCTTACATACTCACAGCCTCTTTGAGCTATGCCTTATGCCCAACTAATCGAAAGCAGCCCTTATTTGGCACAGTGATCCTTGATGAGGCATTTTCCAAAAGCTCTCAAGCCGTTGCTGCCCGAATCATTGCAGCACTGAATAAATTTGGACTTCATCCTTTGTTTGTTACACCAAATAAAGAGCTTCGTTTACTCCGGGCTCATACTCAATCTGCTGTCGTTGTATATCGAAGAAACCAGATGTCTATGGTAAACAGTGTCACCTGGGAATCGGTTGATAAACATCTTGGGAAAAAACTGTGAAAACACCAAAGGATTTAAGTAATAAGCTCGCCAGGCAGTGGCAATCTGCTGATCACAGAGAACAACGTTTGTTGCAAAACACCAAGATTGAATTATCTATTGGAAAGCCGCCTGCTTCCCTATTACAAAACTCACCCAACACCCTCAGGGAACATCTAGAAAAATGGCG
>JALWKJ010000241.1 GCA_027081495.1 Campylobacterales bacterium
GACTTTTGATATTTTCTTTTTCTTTATGAGTTTTTTTACTCCCTCGCTTGTACGAAGTACTTGTACCTTTTTTTGAATGTCTTCCAATTTGTTTTTAAGATCCGGTTCTTGAATACGCTCTTTAAGTTAGTTTAGATCTTCGTAAAGTATTTTCATGATAGATAGCCTTGCTGTTTCTTTATATATAATTATTATAACATATATTTCAACTTACAAAGATGATTTTTAAAACAATTTACGCCTATTTGCATAAAGAGACTATTTTTAGATATGATTATTATGAAAATATAAAATAAATAATCTACAAAAATATTTTTTGGTAAAGAAAAGTGGTTTTTCTGATTTTAGGTCGATATTATTATCAGTCGCTATACGAGGAGTCTTTATGAGGATGTTGATTTTTTCCATTTTGGTTTTGTTTCTCTTCTTTGGATGCCAAGCTAGTGAACCCGGCGAGTCTTTTATTTCGGATACGGATAAATCAGATAAAAACAGCGATGATGATCCTAAATATCTTATAGAGTATAAAGGACTCCGGTTTTATTCAAAAAGTTTAAATCCGTCTTCATATACGCTCGAAAAAATAGATGACGATTTTTTCAATTCTCTTTCATATGAGAAAAAGTCGATTGTTGCCGATAAGCTTTTGACAACGCTTTTTTTCGGATATCCGCAGCCCGTTTTAGAACAAAAAATTCAAAACGGAGATTTTATATCTTCACTATTTGCACAATTAAGAAGAAAAAAGAACGATATTGATGCGGTTGAAAGCACTATTCGCGATAAAGAGAAATTTTATCATTCTAGCTCGACAAATGATGAAGTAAATCATATACTTTCTAGATTTTTCGTTTTAAAAGAGTTGGATTCATACTTTCTCGCAAACTGGATTTCATATATATTAACTCAGACTATTCTCTTCTCTCCCGCTTATGAGCTTGAAAGCTCGCATGAGCCAAATACCCAAAGGGTATATAATTCGCTTGTTAGAAATATAGAAGATGAAACAACGATCTCTTATAGCGGTTATCTGCATATGATCAGTTCCGATAATTGGCGTCGTTTTCGCTCTCCGGAAGATAACGGAAGAGAGATGATGGAAATTTACGCTCTTTTATTCGACGACGCTTTGGTTCCCGTTGCCGCTAAAGCATTACAAAACTGGAAACTTGATCGAGACAACGATACTTTGGTCATCGGTTTAAACGAAAATACGAAGCCTTTGAAATTATTTGATACTACGATTAAAAACGGCGACGATTTTTACAGAGAACTGGCAAAATCGAAACTTTTCCAAAAAGGCGTTGTAACCAGACTCGTTGATTTTTTCTTTACGACTTTCAAAAAGGATCAAAAAGAAAAAGTCGTTGGGAGTATATTAAAATCAAATCCGAATCGTTGGGAAGATATATTTCTTCAGATTATATTTTCAAAAGAGTATCTATTAAATTGCGATAGACCCAAAAGTGCGGAAGAGTTATTTTACTCACTGACAAAAAAGATGGAGTATAAATATTTTAAATACTCGTTTTATAGATTCGCGAAGGCGCTTGAGAATATGCATCAGGCAAGCATGAAGTATAAACTAGGAAAATTGACAAGAGTGCCTCTTGATACTCTATCTTTTATCAATTATCACAAATTTATAAGAGAAGAAGTTTTGTGCAAAGGGGCAAATCCCGATAAATACGACAATTATAAAGATTGGGATAGTTACGGATTTACATTGGCGTTTATAAGCCAAGAGAGGTTTTCTTTGTATCAGGACGATCCCAAAGGTTCACTTAAAAATTTTGTAAACTATCTTTTTAAAAGCTTGCTTCAAAGAGAAGCATCGTCTTTGGAACTAAACCTTTTTGAATCGCACATGATCGTTCAAAAAAAAGACTCCTTCTCCTACTCGGCGGGATTAAATCTCTTAAAGAGTTCGGGACGGATGAATGCGGCTATTTTAATAATGGATTATATTTCCAGACTCTCATCTTTGTATAGATTTGAAAAGGTTATATCATGAAAAGAAGAACTTTTTTAAAAACGCCGTTGGCATTTTATGGAGCGCTTGCGGCGCCTTCTTTT
>JALWKJ010000242.1 GCA_027081495.1 Campylobacterales bacterium
CCTCAAGCATCCCCTTTTCATACATCGATGTCGCGACGTTGAGTGCAGTCTGACCGCCCATGGTAGGGAGGATCGCATCGACATTCTCTTTTTCGATAATTTTTGCGATAACTTCTTCGTTGATAGGCTCGATATAGGTACGATCCGCGAACTCGGGATCAGTCATGATGGTTGCAGGGTTAGAGTTGATGAGTACGACTCTGTATCCAAGCTCTTTGAGGGTTTTGACAGCTTGAGTCCCGGAGTAGTCGAACTCACACGCCTGTCCTATGACGATGGGGCCTGAGCCAATGAGTAAAATAGTATGGATATCGGTTCTTTTTGGCATTTTTTACCTTCTGTTTGCAGTTCTTAAAAATCCTACAATTATAGTAAAAAGGTGCTTAATATTTCATATGGACTTTAAAAAAATCACTCCGTTTTTTCTTCAAAAAATCCTAACGCGTCATTGTAACCTTGAATGTCACCATAAAAATACTCTTCAAGGAGTGGTTGTATTTTGTACTGCAAAACAAAATTGAGCTCACTCTCATTGTGTATGTTCATAAAATAGCTATGCCCCAAAAGGTGATCGTCATCAAGCCTCTCTTGTAAAAATTCGTTGAGTTTGTTGAAGATTCTTTTTGCTTTTTCATACTCGATTAATTCATCTTGCGGTCGCATTTTCAAAAATGTAAAGCGTCGCCTGAGAGCTATATCTATAAGTGCTATAGATTTGTCGGTACTATTCATCGTTCCGATGATATAAAGATTACTTGGAACGCTAAAGGGTTGTTTGGAATATGGCAAAGTGATTTCGTAATCATCCCGTTTGTCTTCTTCTATAAGAGTAATAAGTTCACCGAAAATTTTGGAGATGTTGCCTCGGTTGATCTCGTCGATAACAAGGTAAAAACTTTGTAATTTTACCGGTTCGATGGATTGGAGTTGAATCTCTTGATTTGATTCTATCTGATAGATTTTTTCAAGTATTTTCCAAAAATATGTTGCATGTTGTTGCGCTAAACCTCCAATGTTTTCCACTTGTTTGATCTCTTGTCTCGATCGAACATTAGCAAGGTAGAGTTTTTTTAATATATCGAAACGTATTCGTATTCCCGATGCATGAATCGTCCAGTTGTCTCCTTTGTATCGAAATGCGTCGTTTTCTATTCCGAAAATATATACTTTTTCTGTTAGAGGGTAAACTCCATCTTCTTCGATTGTTGTTTCGATTTTCTCTACTAAACTCTCCAATAGTTTGTCGAATTTCAGTTCTCTAGACAGATTTGTGTTATCTTTTTTGCTGTCTTCTAAATTTTTATTCGCTTTTTGAGAGATAGTTTTAAATATTCCATCCTGGAGTTCAATACTTCCCTCTTCATTGGGGCGAAAACCCTCTATAAAATCCTCATAGCCGAAATTTTGATGAAATGTTACGAAGCGAATCCGCTCTTTAAGTGAGTCGGGTAATTTTTCGTCGGAGCGTTCATTGTTTTGAATATTGGAAAAAATTTCCATTTCGTTTTTTCCCTCTTCTATCAAACGGATCAGTTTAGCGACATTATGGGTTTTTCCCACGCCGGGAACGCCGTAAAGGATGATATTTTTTATTGTGTGATTATATGTAACTTCTGTATCTTGTTTATGGGTTGTGTTGTGATGGTTTTTGTTATTTTGCTTTTTGCTTTTTTGTTTGTTTAGAAGCTCTTGGTAGTATTGTTTATGTTTTTGTAATGAAAATTTTGCGTTGTTACAAATATTTTCATCAAAATCTTTACATATTTGTTCTATAAAAAAAGTTTCTGCATATTTATTGATTGTTCTAGCAAATGTTTCACCTTTCAGCATATAAATTAAATTGTTGATATAGTCTGACAAACTTGCTTCATTCCAATCAAATTGATTTTCATTGTATATAAGTTGCTTTATATCTTCAACGATGTGTTTTTGTTTTTTACTCCCGATTGTTTCTATGCCATTGGTTTTAATGTATGTATAAAATTTTGAATAAAGATCCTTTATATGATTTTCCGTGATAGATTTATTTTTCATATTAATTTCTCCAATCTCTTTTTCAT
>JALWKJ010000243.1 GCA_027081495.1 Campylobacterales bacterium
CATCTCGGGCGTAAAAAATGCCGATGAAGTGGATAATAACATAGAAGATTCTCTATATCCGATTAAGTTTTTGGATATGGGCAAAATAGATAGCGTACTGGATATAGGAACCGGCGCCGGTTTTCCCGGTTTGATTTTGTCGATTGCTTATCCCGATATCTCGTTTGTGCTTGCGGAGCCTAACTTGAAAAAAGCCGCGTTTTTGCATCTGGTCAAATCGACTCTCAATCTTGAAAATGTCACGATCAAAAGCGAAAGGGTTGAAGAGATAGAACCGTTTTATGCCGATCTCATAACATCAAGAGCGGTTTCTAAAAGCTCTTTTTTGATTGATATAGCGCAAGATTTTATAGGAAAAAAAAGTGTGCTTCTTTTTTACAAAGGCGAAAATGTTCAAAAGGAGATAGAAGAGAAGTGGCAATATGAGATCATAAACAGAAATAAACGAAACTATCTATTTATAAAAGGAATCAAATGATTTTTAAACTGATTATTTTGGCAGTCGTGCTCTATATAATTTACACCCTCTTTTTTAAGGATCAAAATTTCATAGAAAAGATAAAACCAAAGGAACAAAAAAATCCAAAAGAGAAAAATCCTGAAGTAGATACCGTAGTAGAGTGCCATAAATGCGGCGTCTATGTTAGCACAAAAGAGGCAATCATAAAAGACGGATTCTATTTTTGTTCTAAAGAGTGCGCGGAGATAAAGTAACATGATAATCATAGGTCATCCGTTTATAGAGTATGATCCTTTTTATGCCGTGCAAAAAATTGAAGATATTTCCATAACTTTGCCGAATCGTCCCGTTATTTTTCCTTTTTGTGAAGAATATCTCCCTCTTTGTAAGCATTGCAATAAAAATGAGATCACATATGCTCTGATTTGCCGTTTAAAAGAAGATGTTTTATTTGCTCAGGCTCTAGGCTGCGATTTTATAGTTTGTGATAAAAGTTTAGTCAAGAAGGCTCAACTATTTGCCGACGGTTATCTTTTCGATGCTAAGATTCTTTTAAAAAGCAGTGACGAAGCCGACCTTTTGTGGGCGGCGGAAAACGAAATAGACGGTATTTTATTTGAAAAAGGAGTTATTTATGGAAGTAGTTAAGACAGTATTTTTATTAACCCTTTTAACCATTTTGTTTGTCTGGATAGGAGGAATGATTGGTGGAACACAAGGAATGCTCATAGCGTTTTTAATGGCTATGGCTATGAATTTTTGGAGTTATTTTAACTCCGATAAAATGGTTCTTTCTCACTATCATGCGGTCGAAGTAGATGAAAAAAGCGCCGCCGGATTATATGACATAGTAAAAAGATTATCAAAAAAAGCAAATACCCCTATGCCTAAAGTCTATATTATACCAGACCATGTTCCAAACGCTTTTGCGACGGGCAGAAATCCGTCTCACGCGGCCGTCGCCGTAACCGAGGGTTTGCTGGAACTCCTTGACGATAACGAAGTCGAGGCGGTTTTGGCTCATGAGATGAGTCATGTGAAACATTACGACATACTTATAGGAACTATTGCGGCTACCATTGCGGGAGCTATAGCTATGCTTAGTAATTTTTTGTATATGTTTGGCGGCAGCGACAGAGACAGACCCAATCCGATCATCATGATAGTATTGATGCTTGTTATGCCCATAGTCGCTTCCATCATACAGATGGCGGTTAGTAGAAACAGGGAGTTTATGGCGGACGAGGGTGCGGCGAAGCTTACAAAAAATCCGCAGTGGCTTCAAAGCGCTCTTTTAAAACTTGAAAACTATAATCGTCAAGGTTCCATACACGACGCGACTCCCGAGACCGCACATATGTTTATAGTGAATCCGTTTACGGGGAAAAACTTCTCCTTCGCCTCTTTATTTTCAACTCATCCCGATACTCAAAGCAGGATAGAGAGGCTTGAGAAGTTAAAGGGCGCTGTGTAAAAAAGCGCTATTTTGTAGTCTTTTTACCCTCTTTTAGCCATCCGTACATCATGCCGCCTTTTAGTTCCTTGACATGTTTGTAGCCCGCTTGTTTGGATAAAAAGTTTCCTACGGTTTTTGTTCT
>JALWKJ010000244.1 GCA_027081495.1 Campylobacterales bacterium
TTCTTTGCATACCTGATCGTCAATGTCGCTTTCTTCGTTTGAGGATTCTCTTTCTTGCGGTAAAATTCTATAAATATCTTTTAAAGGCTCCTCTTTAGGTTCTTGTAACTCTTTTATGGTTTTATTTTTCTTTTCAAGCTCTGATCGAAGTTGTGAGAGCTTTCTTTCAAGATCCTCTTTTCTTTTTTTCATATTTGTAACTTCGCTTTTAAGCGTTAAAACATCTTTTAAGATATTTTCATACTCCTCTTTTGAAAGAGTATCTTTTTCATCGCTATCTTGGGCTAGTTTTTGCAATTTCTCTTTTTCGCTTTTAAGCGACTCTATCTCTACAATCAAAGCTTTATAATTATGTTCATACTCTTTATATGCGTCTAGCTGGTCGAGTAACTTCTGTTTTTCGTCTTCAAGAACTCTTATCTCGTCTTTTAAAAGTTCGTTTTCGTCTTCGCATATTTTTTGCTCTTTGATTTGAGAGACAAGCATCCTATTTTCCGATTCGAGTTCTTTGATTTGTCTTAAATAGCGTTCGCCGCTATCTTGCTCCATTTGAGCGTTAAGACGATCTTTTTCACACTCGTTCAGTTTTTTTTCGCATTCGGACAAATCGTTTTGAATCAAAGAAAGATCTTGGTGGAGCTGTTTTATCTCACTCTCTTTTACTTCGAATTCATCGTAAAGCGCATCATACTTTTTTTCTATTTTTTCATTTTTAAAGAGGGCGGAAAAAAGCCATCCGACTAAAAAGCCTAAAATGGCGGCCGCAATCATGCATAGGGAGATTTTTGTGATAAGTTCCATCATAGACATCGATTTATATCCTTTCTGTGAGTAACAACTCTACGGAGTTCTTTTTATTGTTTATTTTTACTATATTTTTTTTGTTCTTTGAACTTTCTGTTATGATTTCAATCCGTGAGGATTTTAATCCCTTATCTTTTAGATATTTGACTATCTGCTGTAAGTATTTTCTAATCGACGGCGTTATATGTGCGGTTTTGATTTTGATTATCAAAGAACTATCGCTTTTTACGGTTTTGGCGATTTTGTTTAAAAACCGCTTATCGTCTTTTGCGAGTTTTGCGTTTTTTGTGATAAAAAATTCCCATGTTTTTAAGATAGATTCAATGAGAAGTCTTTTATCTCTTTTTAGGACATGTTCTTTTAAAACTTTTTTTCGTTTTTTCGTTTTTTCGTTTTTTATCTCTTTTTTAACAATAATATTTTTGTCTATTTTATTTGGGATTTTTATAGGCGGTTGCTCTTTTTTGATCGGTATTTTTGTTATATTCGTTTCATTCGTTTCATTCTTATCGTTATTTACGCTTTGGATCGTTAAATTTTCAAGTCCTTTTTGCAACTCGTCTCCGATAAACGAATCGATTTGTACATCTTTTGAAAAAGGATCGATTTGTAAATCCTCCGGAGGTTTGCTTTCAATTTGTGCTATTTGTGTGAGATTTGGATTGCATGTATCGATGAAATGCACGACGCATGAAGTGACAAGTAGCAAAAACAAAAGCATACCTAACCACAGTACATTGTTGCTTGTCATATTTTTTTGCCTCTTTGTCTGAATTGGTGTTGGAAGCAAGCTATTTATATGGAAAGAAATAGCTATCTTTATTTTGCATAAAGAAAATTAATTTTTGCTTACACAAAGATTATACAATATAATTTTACTTTTGTAAACCCCCGAGCTAAAAAATATATCCGTTTGTTTCAAAAATTCACTTATCACCGCATCAACAAACATTATTAATCATTGATGCGGTGATTTTGTTCATAATCAAGGCAGATTTTTGAAGGACTCGCCGTAGTGAATTCGAAAAAATCTAACGCGGAGTATGGACAAAAGCACCGCACCCTTCGGGGAGTACGGGAAGAAGCGATCTATATGTCTAAAAAACCTTGAATTAACTAGTTAGTCCTACAGTTTTTTAAACATATATCTCACTCCTTCCCGTACTCTCAATAATTAATAATGTTTGTTGATGCGGTGACATAGTCAAAAAAATCGTAAAATTTATCTATTTACTCTTCATTTTTTTCCCATACGGTACCCTCCGGCGTATCCATAATGGAAATTTTCATATTTTTTAACTCCTCTCTTATCGCGTCGCTTGTCTTGAAATCTTTTCTTTTTTTCGCCAAGGCTCTTTTTTCTATTAAAAAATCGATTTTCTCTTTTGTTTTCTTATCTATGCCTCGTTGAAAATATTCATACTCGTTTGCCTCCGCTATACCTAAAACTTCGCCTATAAAAGAGATGTTTGAAAATATCTCTTTTTTTAATGATCTGTCTTTTGGATCTTTATCGAGTTGTTCATTGCTTTTTTGAACCATTTCATCTACGATAGACAAAGCCATAGAGATATTTAAATCGTCTTTTAACGCGTCAAGGACTCTTTTTTTAAACTCTTTATTGACGATAGAGCCCTTTTTTTGGGCGATTCTTTTTTTAAGTCGATATAGTTTATCTAGTCTTTTTTTCGAGGCTTTGAGATCCTCTTCGTTAAAGTTGAAATTTGCCCTATAATGCGTGCAGAGCAGATAAAATCTCAAAACCTCGCCGTCATATATTTTTAACGCGTCTTTTAAAAAAAAAGAGTTTCCCAGAGATTTACTCATCTTCTCTCCGTCAATTTGCACAAAACCGTTGTGCATCCAATACTTTGCGAGATTTTGTCCTGATTCGCATCTAGTTTGCGCCGCTTCGTTTTCATGATGAGGGAAAAGTAGATCGGCTCCGCCGCCGTGTATGTCTATTTGATATTTCTCTTTTGTAGCGAGATACTTTTTAATCATAGCCGAACACTCTATATGCCATCCAGGTCTTCCTTCGCCCCAAGGACTTTTATAAGAGGGTTCTTTTTGTTTTGAAAATTTCCATAAGGCAAAATCTTTAGGATCTTTTTTTTGGGTGTTGGTTTCGATTCTTGCGAGGTTTGAACTTTCATCGACGACTCTTTTGGAGAGGCAAAGGTAGTCGCTGTCTTTTGCAGTATCAAAATATACGCCGTCGTCAATTATATAAGCGCACTCTTTTTCTAAAAGATGGGAAATAAACTCGACGATCGCATCGATACTCTCGGTAGCTCTTGGCTCAATATCCGCGTCAAGCACCATAAGAGAATGCATTTCATCTTTATATCGTTTCATATAATATGTTACGATCTCTTGCAGACTTTTGCCGCTTTGTTTCATTTTTTCGATAATTTTATCGTCGATATCCGTAAAATTTTTGACAAAAATTACCTTATAGCCGAGAGTTTTTAAGACTCTTCTTAAAAGATCAAATACTACCGAACTTCTGGCGTGCCCTAAATGAGCGTCGTCGTAAACAGTCGGTCCACATACATAGATTCGAACTAAATCGTCCTCAATAGGTATAAATTTTTCTTTCTTTTTCGTTGCGCTATTGTAGATATACACTTATCAATCCCTTTATCCAAAGTTCTATAAAAATCGTCAAAATTAAGCCAAAAAGCAAATAGAGGCTATATCTATTTTTGATTATAGCAAAAAACTTATCTTTGCCAAACGCTTTTATCGTAAGCCAAAGGAGTACCGTTGCGCTTATCGAACTAGCCAGAGCGAGTCCGCTCGCTTCAAAAGGTTTTATCAAAATAAGAGAAAAAAATATATTGACTCCCAACGAGATACCCGAAATTTTTGCCGCTTTTTTTTGCTGATGCGTCGCATAAAGCCAGAGTGAAAATATTTTTGCCAATCCAAACGGTACGAGTCCCAAAAGATACATAGAAAGAACCGATGCCGTGTTGATAGTATCGTTTTTTACAAAAGCCCCTCTTTCATAAAGCAGCCATACGATCTCTTTTGAAAAGACGATGCCCGTAATCGTAGCGAAGATTAAAAGAGAACTTAAAAACCAAAAACTTCTCTCAAGCATAAAAAAGGCGTTTTTATGATCGCTATTTTTTAGATATTTCGTAATTTTAGGAAAGATGGCGACGGATGTCGCAATAGCGAAAAGCGCTAGTGGAAATTGAAAAATCCGATTTGCGTAATAGAGATAACTAATCGAACCGCTAATAAGAAACGATGCGAGCCATCCGTCTAAAAACGCGGAAATTTGAGCGGTTGAGCTGCCAAGCGTGGATGCGAAGAAATTTGAAAAAAACCTTTTTTGATCGCTTTTTGTTTTATCTCTTCTTTTTTTGATCGCTTTAAATCCGTAAAAAAGCAGTTTATCCAGATGTAGTTTTTTTACGGCTATTAGATGAAAAAGAACCTGTAGGATTCCTCCTATTATAACCGCAAAACTAAGATAATAGACAATAACCTCTTTTGGCATATCTTTTGAGATAAGAAGAGCCGTTATCAAGGCTATATTTAAAAGCGCGGTGGAGAAAGCCGTTGTCGCAAAATGGTTTTTATATTGTAACAAGGAGGCGAGAAATGTAACGATAAAGATCAAAATCAGATAGTAAAAATTTATCGCGACGAGTTTGGACGCCGCTTTTATGGTAGCATCGTCAAATCCCCAAGCGATCAATTTTGTAAAAAAGGTATCAAAAACCGTGACGCACAGCGCAAAAACGGTTAAAAAGAGAAGAAGTTTTAAAAAGACGGTTACGCTAAAAACTCCTTTTTGTTTGGAGGCGGAAAAAGAGGGGAGAAAACTTTGCGCAAAAGCGCCTTCCGCAAAAATCCTTCGAAAAAGATTAGGTAGTTTAAAAGCTACGATAAAGATATCGCTATAAATATTCGCCCCTAAAATAGAAGCTTGAAGCATATCTCTTATAAAACCGAAAATTCTGGAAAATAAGATTCCAAAACTGTTGGTAAAGATAGATTTAAACATCAAAGCTCTTTTTTATTTAAAACTTCGGCCTCTATTTTTACTTTTGAACTCTGTACAAAGAATTTATCGCCTATATTTAGTTTTAAGAGATCTATTTTTTTACCGTCTTTTGAAATTTCGCCGAAACCTACTTTATCCCTTTTTGCGGGATCGGCGTTTTCATATGCCAAAAAGAGCGAATCTAAAGTCCTCTTTTTTTTCTCCAAAGAGAGAATGAAGTAGTTTTCAAGTTGAGTTTTTAGATTTATTATCTTCTCATGATAAAGAGATAACTTCATTTGCGCGGAGTTTTGGTCAAAAAGCTCTTTTAGGTGCAAAAGCATACTCTCTTTTTTTGCGATTATATTTTTAAAAACATCGTTATATCTGTTTATTGTCATATCAATACTCAAAAGAGCTTCGGTGATATCCGGCAGTATCATCTCCATAGCGCCGGAGGGAGTGGGCGCTCTTAAATCGGCGACAAAATCGCTGATTAAAAAATCTATTTCATGACCTACGGCCGAAACGATAGGGGTGTTTGCTTTGTAGATGGCATCGGCTACAATCTCTTCGTTAAAAGCCCATAGATCCTCGATGCTTCCCCCTCCGCGGCCTATTACGACAATATCGCATCCAAGAGTATCAGCTATCTCGATATTTTGCGCTATATTTAAAGCCGCGCTCTCTCCTTGAACGAGAGTATCGATTAGCGTAATCTTTAAAAGAGGCCATCTCTTTTTCGCGACTTTTAAAAGGTCTTCTATCGCGGCGCCCGTTTTTGATGTAACTAGGGCGATATGTTTTGGATAAATAGGAAGAGGCTTTTTTGCCGATTTGTCAAAATAACCTTTTTTTTCTAATTTGGCTTTTAGCTGCTCATACGCCAAAGCCAACGCTCCGCTTCCAAACGGTTCGATATTTTTACAGTTTATCTGATAACTTCCTCTTGGCGTATATACCGCTATGGAGCCGGAAACTATAACTTTCATGCCTTCTTCAAGGCGAAATTTCAATTTTTGCGCATTTGTTTTGAACATTACCGCGGAAATAGAGCTTTTTTCATCTTTTAGCGAAAAGTAAAGATGACCCGAAGTGTGGTAAGTGACTCTACTAACTTCCGCTTCGACTAAAACGGAAGTATAGTGGGCTTCAAGAAGCGATTTTATTTGATTATTAAGCGTAGTTACTGAGATGGGCGATTGCATAAAAGCATTATTGCAAATTTGCGATAAAATTCCGCATATAGAGATATTTTATGCGGAATTTTTTTATTATTTTTGTGTAAGAGTTCCCGAAGCCGCATCGTAGGAGTAATTTGTAGTGTTACTCTCTTGGTCATCATCGATTGTCGTTACGGAAAATTCGATTTTTGCGACGCCGTTATCAAGATGGAACCATTTTTTACAAGTACCCGGTGCGTGTCCTCCCGCGGCATTATAGTCGCTTTGAGTTTTAGTATTCGGTCCGTCCTCGATAGTTCCGTCCGCTTTATAGTATGTATAGTTCCAAGTTACCTCTTTTATATCTTTTGGAGTGTTGCTGCCGTAAAGATAGGTGTCATTTGGATATGTATGAATCGTATCTGTATCTTTGACTTTGGAACAGTCGAAAAAGATTCCGTCAGCGCCTGTCAATTCTCCTTTTTCAACTATTGAAAGAGGCGGCGTCGTTGTAGGCTGCGGAGGTATGACGGGAGTGGCTTTTGCCGTAAAAGTTACGCATTTTTGCTCTTTTGAGTAGAGACCGTCGTTGTCCATAGCGCTTAAGCAGACGGTTTTTTTCTGTTTATCGTCCGGACATACGATTGTAGCGTTTGAAACCTCGGCGCCGTCTATTTTCCAAATGTTGTCGATTACGCTGCCGTCGCTATCTGTGCTTGCTGGAGTGAGAGTAATAGTCTCTCCGGGAGTACACTCCGCGGTTGCGCCGATTTCAACGCCGTTTAAGAGTATTTTGGCAACGGGCGGCTGCTGGGTTTTTGGTTGAGGGTCGTTAACCGTGTCATCGAGGCAACAAGCGTCCTCACAGCCGACTAGTACGATTCCGGCTAGTAGCGGAAGTAGAAGAAGAGAATATTTTTTCATAAATCCATCCTTAAAAAATTGAGTATTTTTAATATATTAACATGATAAACTTATATAATGTCATGTTAATTTTAAAAAGGTTAAATAAATTTTAACAAATAAAGCTTTAAACTATATTAAGTTAAAATTTTACAAAGGAGATTCATGAATCAGCAAATCGCGAAATTCAGCCGTATAGGATTTGTTCTCTCAGCTACCGGCGCGGCTGTGGGGCTTGGAAATATCTGGAAATTTCCCTATATTACCGGGGTTTATGGAGGCGGAGCTTTCGTAATGGTATATCTTGTTACGATTTTGCTCATAGGCGCGTCGCTTTTGATTGCGGAGATGGTGATCGGCAAAAGAGGGCAAAAAGATTGTGTCGGAAGTTTTGAAGAGATAGCTCCAAAGAATGCAAAAGGTTGGAAATATGCCGGTCTTATGCTTTTTACCGGGCTTGTTATCATGACATTTTATTCGGTTGTCATCGGATGGATTTTTTATTATATTTATATCTCGTTTATCGGTCTTCCTACAAATTTGCAGGATGCAAAAGATACATTCGACGCTTTATATTCAAATTCCGCGGCTTTGCAAATCGTTTTGCATCTTTTTTCAGTTGTTTTCGTAGCCGTCGTACTGCTTGGAGGCATAAAAAAAGGAATCGAAAAGACAAATTTGATACTTATTCCTCTGCTATTGTTCATATTATTAGGACTTTTGGTTTACGCTATTAATTTTGACGGTTTTACAAAGGCTGTAGATTTTATGTTCGCTCCCGATTTTTCCAAATTAAATTCCGAGGCGATTATCAGGGCGGTGGGGCACTCGTTTTTTACGCTCTCCATAGGCGTGGGATCAATCATGACTTATGCCGCGGCGCTTCCGAAGCATAGCAACATATATAAAGCCGGTATGATGGTCGCTTTTATGGATACTCTTATAGCTTTGATAGCCGGTTTAGTGATTTTTTCTTTTTTATTTGAGTTTGGAGGCGCGCCGGATAAGGGACCTGGACTCGTTTTTGTCTCTTTACCTATTATCTTTGCGAAACTCGGAACTATCGGAACGGCGATAGCGTTAGTCTTTTTTCTCGCTATGGCGGTCGCGGGTCTGACATCCGCCATATCTTTGGTTGAACCCACGGTTATG
This sequence comes from Campylobacterales bacterium, assembly GCA_027081495.1. Taxonomy (GTDB): domain Bacteria; phylum Campylobacterota; class Campylobacteria; order Campylobacterales; family QNZT01; genus QNZT01. The sequence continues at coordinate 8,026 of JALWKJ010000244.1, forward strand.
TATCTTGAGCAAAGGCTCGGATGGTTTAGAAAAAAAGCGGTTATAGTAAGCAGCGGCGTCTATTTTGTAGTGGGCGTGCTTGTGATTTTTTCCATCTCAAACGGATATAAAGAGTTTTTTACTTTCGGCGGCAAATCTCTTTTTGATTTGCTTGAATTTAGCGTAGATTCGTTTTTGATGCCTCTTGGAGGAGTGTTAATAGCTCTATTTGTCGGATTCGTATTGAAAAGAGATATCGTAGAAGGCGAGCTTTTGGGACACATGGGAAATGGAGTATTTAAGATATGGTATTTTAGTATTCGTTACATCGCGCCGATCGCCGTACTCTTTTTGGCATATAACGCTTTAAAAGTTTAAAAGTATGATTAGGAGAAAAAAATAGTGTTTATACTTATACCGATGAAACAAGCCGATAAAAACGCTCATATCGCGGCGGTAAAAGAGGCGAAAAGCTGGGCTCTTATCGAGATAGGCGACGGCAAAATAAAAGATATTTCGTTTTACGACGACCGGATGGAGATCGAAGAGTTTATCGACTTTGTTGTCGTAAAAGACAAAAACGATTATGTTAGTCAATTTTTTGAAGAATCCATACCGGTACTTGAGGCGCCGGTTCAAAAAAGCATAGAAGATATTATAGAAGCGTATATGTTTTGCGAATTGTATGAAGTGCCCATAAGATTTTAGCAGAGCGTTCATCGTAAGTGTGAACTAATGAAAAAAAATTTGAATTTGATTAAATATTTTGATAAAATGGTCGATAATTAATAAAATATTAAAAAGGATTTTGAATGAAAAGAGCATTTACTAAAACAATGTTTTTGGCTGCCGCTTTTGCATTTTGCGCACCTGCTTTAAACGCGGGATGGGTAATGGTTGATGACAATAAAGAGGGAGCGGAGCTTGTTTGCTGTAAAAAGATTAAAAAAGTAGTTAAAAAGAGAGTTGTCAAGAAAAGTCTAACTCCATGCGAAGCTATCCCGACCGCA
>JALWKJ010000245.1 GCA_027081495.1 Campylobacterales bacterium
TTTCTTCCCAAAAGTCGCTATTTGTTTTAAATTTTTCACCCTCTAAAAATTTTTTCCCGTGCCAAAATTCACTGTCACAGAAGATCACTATCTTTTTGCCTTTAAAGCAAAAATCGGGATTTCCGAATATATCTTTACAGTTTTTTCTATATCTCAATCCTGCATTCCACATCGCTTTAGCTAATAATCTTTCTATTTTCGTATTTTTATTTTTTATTTTTTTAGCCGTTTTTGAATCCATCGGAATATTATAGCTTATCTATTATTTCGATATAGTTATTAATAGCATTAATGAATAATTTTCCCCAACATCCCAACCATCCATCGAGCCAAGTCTTCATCTTGAAGTATATCGCTTCTTTCATGATTTTTAGTAGCGAATCTCAGTTTATCGTTAGCTTTGTACAAGCTCTTTATATCTTTTATATTCATTTCCTCATCAACATAATGTCGGATAAATTTATCAAATACCGAGTTGTCTACGGGAAACTTTGAAGAGATGACCCATGTACTTGCAGCATTTCCTGAAGGGTTTTCAAGCTCTAAGAGTCCGACATATATGTTTTTATACTGAAATGTTGCCGTAATATATTGTCTTGCTCTTCCTCCGATAGAGCAACGTGGGTAAGCTTTATCCGTCTTGGGATTTATCACTTCTATCATTTTTTGATTACCTTGGACTTCAAGGTTAGAAATACTATTTTGAGAACTTAAAAAAGAGATGTACTGAGAAAACTCATCAAAGTTATGTGTATAATCCTTTTTTTCTTGTTCTTTTTTCTCATACTCGCTTGAAATACGAGTTTTTCTAATTTTTTTGTTAATATTTTTTGATGATTCCGTCAGACTTTGATCGACAACTTCATCTTCCATGTGTTCTTGATATATTTTAAGAGACTGTGCTATATCTTCGGAAGAAACCGTTCTTTCCTCGATTTCTACGCGACTAAGGCTGCTACATGAGTTCTTTCGAGATCGATAAGTCGTATGTCGTTTTCTTTTACTCGCTCCTTCCGTCTTTAACACTTCCGTAGTTGTTCCGGGAACCTCTTTTTGCACTATCGGAAGATTGTCGAGTTCTTCAAAATCAATTGAGCTTGTTTTGCTCTCTCGTAATATCTGAATTTTTTTGAAGCCGATATCGGAATCATCATCGATAATCTCAAGGATATATACGATTCTTTTCTCACCTCTTCTAAATTGATAGGTATTTGCTTTTAGTGTAAACGATTCATCCACGGGAATTTTTGCTTTGATAGGCATATCTTTTGGACAAATCGATTTCTTTTCTTTTAGATATTTGACAAAGTTGTTTATGTACCGTCCTATATCTTCAAATGTTTTTGTAGAGTATGGTAATGTGGCAAAGCGACAAATAAAAGGTGCTTCCGAAGTTTTGACATATTTAGGAATGGTTATAGAGGCATTAGTTCCGTCATTAAAAGCGATTATATACAAATCATCGAGTTTGCAGCGCAAAACAGCTTCGCGCATTACCGTCGATCGATAATAAAAATAGTTTGCGATAGCATAATGTGGAATAATGATTTTTTCATAAGTACAGTCAATTTCCAAGCATGGAATATTCTCGGCAAATTCCAAATATTTTCTTTTCCATCCTAAAAGTTCAACAATTCTGTTTTGTTCGATCATCTCGCCAAGCTTGATATCCCTATTAGTAATTTTATTTGGATCGATATAGATATGTTTTTTGGAAATATTAAGATTGCTTTTATAATTTTTCTCTTGTCTACCGTTTTTATACGGTCGGTGAAAATGAAATTTCGTAAAAAATATTTCCGGTGAAAGATAAGTATAAAAAAACTCATTTTTGGTTAAATTTTTGACGGCTACTTTATACATAGAATTACCGTAATCTTCATAGTCGATTTTTAAACGAAGCGGCATTAGAAACATAAAAGTATCATCTTTATTCTTTGTCATAAACTCAGGGATGATACTTTTTGGCTTTTTCATCTTGATAACTCATTCTCAAACTTTATTGTATATATTCTTACAC
>JALWKJ010000246.1 GCA_027081495.1 Campylobacterales bacterium
GAGGGCATCTTGTTTCTTTATACAGTTTGCCCGTTATGCTCTATTCACAGTGGATCGGCGCATTGGTAAAGATTGACGCTTATTTTGATTTGGCAAATCAAAAGTGGTCTAAAAACGGTCAGGTTCAAAGCAGTGACGCAAATATAGACATGATCAAACACCCGTTGGCGAAAATAACTCCAAAGATTATTAAGTACAATTCAATACTGACATTTGTATTTTTGATGATTATAAGTCATGGCGTATTTTATATGCCAAAGCTAAATGCTTTTAGTCAAAACGGATCAAAAATAGTAAAACACGACGACAAAAGTTTAACTATCGATCTATCCGCATACGGCGTCGGTGTGAAAAATTCTAAAAACAATGCGAAAATCATAAATAATATCATCAAAGATTTTCATGGAAAATCTCTGGTTTTAAATCTTCCTGCGGGAGATATCGATATATATGAACCTATCATAATAAACAAAAGCAATATAACGCTTCAGGGTAAAAGTTCAAGCTCGACTCGTATAGTCTCTCATCTAAAAAAGCCCTATAAAGCCGCTATAGAAGTGTCGGGAGAAAAAAATCAAAAAATCGGTCATATAAAGGAAAAGATAGAAAAAGGAAGTTCCATTTTTAAAATAGATCTTGAAAAAAACAAAATCCCTTCGACTTATCTTTTGATTCGACAACCAAACGATGATAAATTTTTAAAAAAGCTCGGCTCTAAAAAGTGGAAAAAAACTTATCCCTATCTTAGACAGCAGATCGTAAGAGTCGTATCTTTTGATACGGTAGAAAATCTTGCCTATACGCATAAGCCTCTCTTGCTTGATTTTGACCCAAAGATAAGCGAAGTATATGCTTGTAACATTTTGAGCAATATTCACTTAAAAGATTTTAAGATCATACAAAATGTTCCCGGTGAAGATATAGACAAATACGCTTTTGTATATAAAAACAGACTGCGAAATTTCCAAATAGACGCGATAAAATTTGAATTTGTTTCGCATAGCGGCGTTGAAAATGTAAAGATTTTCAACTCAGGGAAAAACGCGCTCGTTTTTGAAAATTGTTACGGCGTACTCGCCGATCATGTACGGATAGATAAAGCGTGGAATAAAGGCAAAGGCGGCAACGGTTATTTTCGTATTACGAGGACTTATTATAGTGAAGTGAAAAATTGTAATATTTCAAATATTCGTCACTTGGTATTGCAGTGGAGCAGCGCGGGTAATTATCTGCATGATCTCGATATGTCTGTCGATCTTAATTTTCACGGCGGTTTTAGTCATGATAATACGATTGAAAATATTTCATTTACTATTCCAAAACGCCATCTTTGGAAAGCTATCGAACATACTCCTTTAGATGCGAAATGGGCGCCGCCGGACGGTTATAACGCTATAAATATGAAAACGATTAAGATAAATTAAACTACGGAGTAAATTAAATGCGTCTTTTAACGGTTTTTCTGTTTTTTTATGTGATGTTAAGCGCGGACGATAATCTAACGATTCGGCTTTTTGGCGACAATGAAGAATTGATGCAAATTTTGTTAAATGAAACCGACATAACACAAAGCGGATTGAATAAACAAAAAGAAGAGTATCTTAAAGATATAGCGGATAGCGAAAAATTTAACGGGCTTTACTTAAAGGCCAACAGCAATAAAAACTTTACCAAAGACAGAACCGGTTACGATATTCGTTTGGAATGGAATCTATTAGACGACGGTTATATAGGTTCGCAAAAAGATCTTCATAAAAAATTGCTTCAAAAAGAGATGGAATATGAACAAGATATAGATAAATTTCAAGATTCAAATCTCAAGCTTGCTCTTTATAAGATAAAGATGATAAACAATTTGATTGACTATATTTTTTTAAAACGACAAGAAAGAGTATTGTTTGAAAATTATCAAAACGCGCATAAAGAGTATGACGCGTCGTTGATTACGCAAAGCGATTTTTATGAATTTGAAAAAAAATATGAAAAAATAAAACGAATGCT
>JALWKJ010000247.1 GCA_027081495.1 Campylobacterales bacterium
GGCAATCTGCAAATAAAAAAATCTTTGAATTAACCAGTTAGTCCTACAAATTTTTTTATTCACATCTTACCCCTTTTCTTTCTCTTGATGCTTCAGATTATTTATTGGTGGAGTAATAAAATAGTAAGAGGACTGTATTTGTGTAGTTTAAATAGCCGCATAGTAAAATCAAAAAGCAAGAAATTTATAAATACCGATTCATTTGTAAATAAAAACGCCGTTATCACCGCACCAACAAATATTATTAATTTTTGATGCGGTGATTTTGTTCATAATCAAGGCAGATTTTTGAAGGACTCGCCGTAGCGAATTCGAAAAAATCTAACGAAGAGTATGGACAAAAGCACCGCACCCTTCGGGGAGTACGGGAAGAAGCGATCTATGCGTCTAAAAAACTTTGAATTAACCAGTTAGTTCTACAGCTTTTTAAACACATATCTCACTCCTTCCCGTACTCTCAAAAATTAAAAATATTCATTGGTGCGGTGATAAGTGTTGTTTTTGTATCTCCCGCGCCTCTTAACGCTCCGCTTAAAACAAAATTGAAAGCCAAAGGTATTTGTGAAAGACCGACTATTTGAAGATATAGACTTGTTTGTTCAATCGTATTTTTATCGTCCGTAAACGCGTATGCAAGCCAATGGGGCGTAAAGATCATGAAAAATGAGAGAAAGAACATAAAACCCGACGCATATTTTAGTACCAGTAAAACATCCTCTTTTGCCAAATCGGGGCGCTTTTTGCCGAGATTTTGTCCCTTTAAAGCCATAGCCGCTATGGTAAAACCGATTCCCGGCATAAATGCTAATCCCTCTATGCGAAGTCCTATTTGATAACCGGCAAGCGTCTGTGTGCCGAAACGGGCGATAAGATAGCAAAAACGAACATCAGTGATTGAAGTCCTAATCCCACGGCGGCTACCGCAAAAGCCGATATTCGCCCGACCATGATAAGATCGACGATAACTTGCAGCATATCCATCAAAGAGTTAAACGCCGCTGGAAGAGAGATGGAAAGAATTTTTTTATGTTTTTTTATATCTATATTTAGCATCGGTGGATTATATAGACATATTGTTTAAACCAATGCGGCTTCCTCCAGCTTCATCTCTTCGTCTTCCGTATATTTTTTATCGAGATATCTTTTTATATCATGATGAATATATCCGTTTTCATCTACGAGAAGAAGATGCTCTTTTTTTAATTTTCTAATATTTTCAAGCCCCATAACGGCAAGTATCATTTTTATATTTTTTAGAATATTTTTATGATAATTTTCAACTTTTTGGGCATGTTTATGAACTATATACGCTTTTCGTTTTTGTTTATCTTGTGTAGCTAGACCGACCGGACACTGGTGTTTGCCCACGCCGGAGCAAAATTTGGCTCTTATGCATCCTGCGCTCATCATAAAACCTCTGCCTATAGCTACCATATCCGCCCCAAGCGCTAAAAGTATCACTACATTGTCCGGCGTCAAGGCTTTGCCGCTTGCGATGAGTCTTATATGCTCTCGTATGCCGAAATCCTTTAAAATCTCGTCTGCTAGAAAAATCGCGTCTTTTATACTAAGTCCTATCCTTTCCATCAACTCTATAGGAGCCGTCGCGCTTCCTCCTTCTCCCCCGTCGATGGTGATAAAATCCGGTATGGCTCTATTTTGCGAGATTCTTTTTTTTATCTCTTTTGCTATAGGTAAAAAACCGTCTTTGTCGGAAATGACGATTTTAAAACCTACCGGTTTGCCGGAGAGATTTTGAAGCCTTTGAATAAAATCAAACAGCTCTTCTACGCTGTTTGCATACGGAAATCGGTTTGGAGAGTAGAGATCTTTATAAGGCTCTACCCCTCTATAGTAAGCTATCGCTTCCGTAACTTTGTTTTTTGCCAGTTTGCCGCCGGTTTGTTTCGCGCCTTGAGCGAGTTTTATCTCCGTCATAGAACAAAATCTCATCACTTTTTGGTATCGGAGCGGATCGAAGTTGCCGTTTTTGTCTCTTACTCCGTAAAGCCCTGAGCCCATTTGTAAAATTATGTCGGCTATATCTTTTGGTTTCTCTTTTGGAAAATCATCAAGCGATGCGCTCCAGTCTATACGGTAAAACGCCATTTTAGAACTGTCGAAGTTGTATGTGTCTTCACTTCCTTTTTCAAGTACGATCGGTTTTAAAGAGGATATGGCAAAAGAGGTATTAAAAGCGATTTTGAGAAGTTTAAACAAAGCGATTTGCCAATCGTTTAAAGATATGATCTCCATATAACTTTTATCGTATGATCGATGTGTTACCAAAAAGTTGGTAGTAAGACCGCCCTCTCCGGTATTGATGGGAAATTCGCCTTTTTGTGCTCCTATCGTAAATGCCTGGGTGCCTTCGGGTGAAATTGAACCGTCGCTCATAGCGCTTCTACAAACGATGGATTTTGCTATAAAAGGTATTTTCCTGTGTTTGCCGAAAGTGATAAAAAAATTATCGCTCACTTCATTTTCATTTAACGGTGCAAAAGCGTGTTTTAACATGAATTTCGGATTTTTTTGAGGGTCGCTCGGTGAAAAAGATATAAAGTTTGTTTTATCGCTCGCGGCTTTATATACCCATTCTATTTTATCTCTTGAGTCAAATATATCTTCACTTCCGAAATATTGACGAAACGGTTCTCTAACCGATTCGAAAAGATATCTAAAACGACCGATAATCGGATAATTTACCAAAAGAGTGTGCTCTCTTTGAACAAAGCGGTCATAAAGATACCATAAAACGATTATAAGAGTTGAAAAAGCAAGAAGCATATATATAAGCATAAGAATAAAACCTTTATTTAGTGAATATGCTATATATCGGTTTTTTTAAATATCTTTTTAAGCCGTATGTAGATTTTTTTGACTCTTTTTTTAAATTCTCCTTTTGGAAGATATATTCTCTTTAACTCTTTAAGTTTTCGTTTGATCTTGGAAGTTTTCTTTTTTATACCGATATAAACCGAAGTCTCTTTAAGGGCGTCTATTTTTTTCATTGTAAAATCATAAGATTTTTTAAACCATTTTATACCGAGTAGTTTGTCTTTGCCGACTCGAAAAAGCCAAAAAGCAAACGCGGCAACCGGAACTTTTGCGATATAAAGAGCCGTAGCCGTTAAAATATTTCCTTTTAATAGCGCTATGCCCGCTAAAATTCCAAGAAGTTCTACTTTTATAAAAATGACAAGAAACAGGCTCAAAAGCATCCACGGTTTTAAAGAGTGAATTTTGTGTTCCAATTTTCGAAGGATTTCAAGAGAATGGAGGTAGTTGTAAATCGGTTTTGCGATACTTTCCCAAATAAGCTCTTCAAAAACGATATATGTGAAAACTATTAACGATAGAGCTACATTTAAGAGTTTACTCTTCACACAGCGCCTTTAAATTTATGACATTTACGATAGAACCGGCTTCGAGATCACCGCACTCTTGCGGTACTTCCAAAAGTCCGGTATCCGTGAGCATGTTTGTCAAAATAGCGCTTGAGCCGTTTTTTTTACCTTTAAAATCTATAACGAAAGAGCCGTTTTCATAGTAAATGTTGCAGGCGACGAATTCGCACTTATTGCTTCTCTTTTTGTAGGGCGATTTCAAAAGGGCCTTTACTATTGGAAGATTCGGCTCTCTTCCCGTAAGCATTTTGATAATGGGTATGACATAGAGTATGAAAGTTACGGTAGAGCTATAGGCAAATCCGGGCAACGCAAAGATATATTTATTTGCTACTTTGACTATCTTTATGTGTTGACCGGGTTTTAGTATAACGCCCTCGGCGATATATTCCGCATTTAAATCTTTTAGAATATCTTTGACAAAATCGTAATCTCCTACGCTTACTCCCCCTGTTGTAACTACTATATCATGATCTTCAAGCGCTTGAAATACTCTTTGTTGAATCATCTCTTTGTTATCTTTTGTCAAAGGAAGTCTTGTAGGGCGCGCGCCCGATCTTTTTGCGAGAGCTTCGATTACAAATTGGTTTGAGCTTCGTATTTGGGCTTTTGAAGTCTGCTCTTCGCCGACATCGAGTATCTCACTTCCCGTTGCGATAATGGCGATTGTCGGTTTTTTATAGACGCTAATTTGCGAGATGTTTAAACTAGCGAGCACTCCGATGTGCGCAAAGTCGATTTTTGTCCCTTTTTTGAGCAGCACTTCGCCTTTTTTATAGTTTTCTCCTATAGGTCTGACACTGAAGTTTTTCGGAACTTCTTTTTTGATGATGATTTCATCGTCTTCTACTTCGACATTTTCTATAGGGATAAGCGTATCGCTGCCTTTGCTCATAAGCGAGCCCGTGAAAGTTTTGATACAGTATCCGCCCATCAATTCTTCGTCGCTGTAACTACCCGCCGGTAGATTTCCCGCGATTGTCAGTCTTCCAAGAGCTTGATCGTCAAACTTTATCGCATAACCGTCCATTGCCGAAGTGGGAAATGCCGGCGAGTCGCAAGAGGCTACGATGTCGTCGTAAAGAATCCTATCGAGCGCGTCGGATATAAATATTTTCTCTTCTAATTTCGGTTGTGTAAAACTATCAAAAAGATTTTTTAGTGATTGGTCATAAGTAATAAACGCCATATTTCTCTCTATGTTAAAAGTCCGCTGTGTGGAAGCGGCGTACTGCGATCTTTTGCATAAACTTTTTCTCCGTTTATGATGTCATATTTCCATATAGGGGCTTTTGCTTTGAAATCTTCTACAAATTCGTCAATCATTTCAAGCGCGACCCTTCTTTTGGGTGATAAGACGGCGCAAATAAATGAACTCTCATGAACATAAACATTTCCTCTTGAGTGCGCCATCAAAAGAAGAGCTCCTTTGTTTGAAGCTTTTTGTCTCCAGTTTTTAAACCATGAGTCCAAAAGGGGTTCATAAATGTCAAAACTAAGCCCGTCGATAGAGTTTTCGTCTCTGACGATACCCGTAAATGTGACAAACGCCCCGAAATTTTGCTCTTTATGCGCTTCGTACCAGCGCGCTAAAATTTTTTGCGTACAAAGAGATTCTTTGTAAATTTCGACCATAATTATCCTCCGCACACGGGAGGAAGAAGCGTGATTTTATCGTTTTTGGATACGGAGAGATTTAAATTTGAAACGAGTTTGTCGTTTACCGCGATAGCGCTGCATGAGATCCATTCTTTGAGTGAAGGATCGTCTTCAAAAAGATTTTTCAACTCGCTTAGATGATTTATCTCTATGTTAATCGGCTCTTTGTTTATGGGACCTAAAAATTCGATTTTTGCCATAATATAACCTTGGTATGGATTTTTGATAATATTATAGCTATTAATAGGTTAACGAGAAATTATTAACTCTTCTTTTTACATCTCTTTTTTCTTGAAACCCTGCAAATTGCCCATAGCGGCCATTTGTATATTTTTTCTATCGTTTTTTTTGCCAAATACGCTAAAAATCCATATATTCTAAAACTTTTTAAGTCAAGGATAGCATATTTTCCGCCAAGCGCTATCGCGATGCCTTCTTGTGCCAGATGGGCGAATGCGGCTTGCTCGTTTTTCATCAAAAGTTTTATATTTTTAGCCGCTCTCTTTCCGCTTTGCATAGCCACATGTGCGGTTGGGGGAAGGAGCTTGCCCGATATATCTCTAAGTTCAGCCGCATCGCCGGCTACAAATACCTCTTTGTGATTTTGCAGCTGCAAAGTGGGTTCGGGTATGATTTGCCCCAACTTGTTTTTTGGCGTCTTTATTTTGTTTATAATGGGCGAAGCCGTTATGCCGCCTGTAAATATCATAAAATCAAAGGCTATCTCTTCGGAATTTTCCAATATCGCTTTGTCTTTTTCCACTTTTTTTATATGCGATCCCTCATGAACGATAACCCCGAGATCTTTTAATCTTTCTCTCGATTTTTCGATTGTTTTTGGGTGCATATGTTTCAAGATGGTTTTTGAGCCTGAGACAAGGTGGATTTTTAAACTCTCACACGCTAAAGTGTTGCTTTTGTAGTAACGGTTAAAATACTCCTGCATTTGCGCCGCTATTTCTACGCCGGAAAGTCCTGCTCCTCCAACAAGAACGCTATAGTGGCGTTTTGCATGAGACGGACTCTCAAGCCTCATAAAAAGCTCTTTTTCAAAAAACTGTTTTAGTCTAAAAGCTCCTGTGAGACTTTTTACTCCATGTCCGCAGTTTTCAAGTCCTTGTATCGATTTGAAAAATCTCGTAACGCTTCCGGCGGCGATTATAAGATAGTCGTAAGAGAGTTCTTTGTCTTGGCTGCATTCGACTTTTTTGTTATTTAGATCGATATTTTCTACACTTTGATGTAAAAAAGTTACATTTTCTCCAAAACTCTGAGATAAAGTGTGAAGATTGACGATCGTTTTGTCAAACGGAATCGTATTTGCGACAAGCTCATACCCTTCCGTTTGCAAAAAATGATAAGGATGTCTGTCTATAAGGGTGATTTTCGCGCTATCTATTTTGCTAAGCTCTCTTAATGCGCTGACCCCCGCATAGCCTCCGCCGATAATGAGAATATTTTTCATGATCTCCTCCTTTTTGACTGTTAGAGTTCTCTGAAAAATATGATTTTTTCAGAAAACTCATTATAGTGAATTTTATCAAAATATATCATCTTGAAGTGTTAGCCGGATGACACTCAAAAAAATTTGAAAATTTTTCGTGATAAAGACTTAAAAAACTTGACATAAATACACTAAAGGTAGTATAATTTCAATAGAGGGGTTTATTATAAGCAAAGGAGAGAAAAATGGAAAAATTTACACCTCAGGATTTACTGAAAATGGGGCTTGGAGCTATGTTTATAGCAAAAGAAAAGGTTGAGAAGCTTATCGACGAATCGATTAAACAAGGAGTGATCACAAAAGATCAGGGTGAAGAGTTTTTAAATAAACTCAAAAAAGAGGTAACGGAAAAATCCGAAGAGGCGGACAAAAAGATCAAAGAGGAGATACATAAGCAGTTAAAAGAGATGGGAATCGCGACAAAAGAAGATATATCTTCTTTAAAAAGAGAGATAACCGCTTTGAAAAAAATCATTGAAGCGAAAAAATAAGTTTTTCGTATGCGGGTATGGCAAACTCTCAAGCAAATCGAGCGCTATCAGCAGATAGCCTCTATCTTATTAAAAAACGGTTTTGAAAATCTCATAGTCGCGCTTGAGGTTCAAAAACACATACGCATCCCTTTTACTACGCCAAAAAGTGATATTTTGCTTCTTAGCAGAAGCGATAGAATTAAAAAAACGATAGAGGAGCTTGGACCGACATTTATAAAGTTTGCGCAGATTCTCTCTACAAGACCCGATCTCATTCCGCTTGAGCTTGCCGATGCTTTTTCAAAACTCCAAGATGAAGTTTCGCCGGTGGGATTTGATGAAATCGAACAGGTTTTTTTTGAGGAGTTTGGCAAAAGAAGCGGTGAACTTTTTGAAGGAGAGTTGATCCTTGTGGCTTCGGCATCGTTAGGGCAGGTTTATAGAGGATATCTCAAAGACGGCACGGATGTAGCGATCAAAGTTCAAAAACCCAATATCGCGCAAAAAATAGCTTCAGATATCGCGATTATGCGGCAAATCGGCTCTTTTTTGAAAGATCGGCTTAAAGAGTACGGTATAGACGATGTCGATATGATTATCGACGAGTTTGAAAAAAGTATTAGAAAAGAGTTGGATTTTAATATCGAATCTTTAAATCTAAAAAGATTTTCCAAAAATTTTTCAAATAACCCTAAGATAAAAGTTCCAAAACTTTACGAAGACTTGAGCTCTCAGCGTATTTTGACTATGGAATATATAGAAGGGATTAAAGTTTCAAACAGACAAAAGCTCATAGAAAACTCAATCGACCCCTCCGCCGTCGCTCATATCGGTTTTGAGCTTCTTTGTGAGCAGATATTTGTTCATCGCTACTTTCATGCCGATCCTCATCCGGGAAATATTTTTGCGCTTGACGAGGAGACTATATCTTTTATCGATTTTGGGATGATGGGTCGTATCAGTCAAAGAGATCAACGCTATTTTGTCGATATGATTTATTATATAGTCAAAAACGAAGAGGAGAAAGCGGCATACAATCTTTTAAAACTCGCGAAGATAAATGATGAAAATATGAATATCGACGCTTTTTGTAAAGATATGGGAGATATTATTTCTACATATTTTTACGGATCTCTTAGGAATATCTCTATCCAAAATCTTTTAAACGATATTGTCGCTTTGATGAGCAGATATAAGGTCTATTTTCGTGAAGACAACTATTTGCTTACAAAAGCTCTTATAACGATCGAGGGAGTCGGCAAACAGTTGGATCCGGACTTTAACGCCGCGGAAAATATCAAACCTTTTGTGCTTGATTTTTTTAAAAACAGTCGATCGATCGGCGCGTTTGTCTCAAAAATAGGCGATCTTCCGAAAGCTCTGACGGATTTTGCGATCGATTTTCCGGATGACATGAAGATGTTGGTAAAAAAGCTTAAAGACGGAAATTTTAAGATAGAGTTTGAACATATAGGTTTGGAGAGTCTTGAACACTCTATAGAAAAATCGTTTAACAGACTCTCTATCGCAATCATCATCGCCGCCGTTTTGATAGGCTCTTCTTTGTTATCGTTTGCAAAGATGCCTCCTTTGGTGTTTGGCATACCTATCTTTGGACTTGTCGGTTTTATGATAGCTCTTTTGATGGGCGCCATATTGATTGTTTCTATCTATAAAAGGGGTAAACTCTGAAAAGCATAGACAAAAACATAGTATATCTAGGATTTGTCAGTTTTTTTACGGATATGGCGTCGGCTATGGTAAATCCTCTATTGCCGATTTTTGTTGTAAATATACTGCATGAAGGTTACGACAAACTCGGTTTTATCGTT
>JALWKJ010000248.1 GCA_027081495.1 Campylobacterales bacterium
CTCACTTATCTCATAGTGATTTACGACAACCTTAGACTATATGACAAAGCTCTTGAGGTTCTTGATACCCTAGAAGCATTCGGTGTCGATATAAAAGAAAAAAAACTTTACTTTTTAACGCTAAGCATTTTAAACAACAAATCCATTAAGGATGACAAAAAGATCCAAAAACTTCAGGAAATAGGACTTGACAATAAAATACTACAAAGAAAGCTTTACGAATTTTTAAAAAGTCACAATTTGCCCCTTAAAAAAGAGATGCTGCAAAATTTTGATTTTTACAATATAATCGATCTCATATGGGAAACCAGATTTGATCGGCTAGACGAATCTCTAATAGAATCAAATCCGCTGCTTTGTGAAATATATACGGCAAAAGGAGATCTTAAACTCGCCGAAGGAAGTGATCATTTTGTTTTAAATGTATTGATAAAAATGGCTTTTCTTCAAGACAACAGCGCGGATATAAGCTTTGAGTACACCTGCAGAAACTGTAAAAATACATTTCCGCTCTATTTTTACCGCTGTCCTCAATGTCAACACATCAGCAGCGCCTTAATAAGCGCTAGACTTACAAAGAGAGAGTATGAAAAAGATTCACTTGTATAGCGACGGATCGTCTTTGGGAAATCCGGGTTTCGGCGGCTACTGCGCGATACTTAAATATAAAGATCATCAAAAAATCGCTAGCGGCGCGCGGCAAAACGCGACAAACAACCAAATGGAACTACTAGCGGTAATAGAAGGATTAAAGCTTTTAAAAGAGCCTTGCGATATAGTCGTCACCAGCGACTCTTCTTATGTGGTAAAAGCGATCAATGAATGGCTTGAAAACTGGATAAAAAAAGATTTTAAAAATGTCAAAAACCCTGATCTTTGGAAAAAATACATAAAAGCGGCAAAACCCCATAAAATAAAAGCCGTATGGGTAAGAGGACATAATGGACATGAAGAAAATGAAATATGTGATAAAATAGCCAGAGAAGAAGCCCAAAAACTTCAAAATTCCGTCAAGGATAGATAATGAAAGATCTTTTAAAGCTCCAAGAAAAGCTTGATTATCGTTTTAAAAATCAAAATCTTTTAAAAGAGGCTCTTACACACAAAAGCAGCAAGCAGCCTTATAACAATGAACGGCTTGAATTTTTAGGAGACGCCGTACTTGATCTAATCGTCGGAGAGTATCTATACAATAAATTTCCAAATGTCAGCGAAGGAGAATTATCGAAACTTCGCGCTTCATTAGTAAATGAAAAGGGTTTTGAACAACTTGCGAGACTTCTTGATTTAGGAAACTATATATATCTCTCTTTAGCGGAAGAAAATAACAGCGGCAGACAAAAATCATCGATACTCTCAAACGCTTTTGAAGCGCTTATAGGCGCTATATATCTTGAAAGCGGTCTTGAAAAGGCAACCGAAGTTTCGTTGAAACTGCTAGAGGAGTCTTATCCTAAAATCGATCTCGCCACAATATTTAAAGATTATAAAACGACACTTCAAGAGATTACGCAAGCCCATGTAGGCGTTACGCCCCAATATATCGTCGTAGGTTCAAGCGGTCCGGATCACAAAAAAGAGTTTGAAATCGTAGTAAAGATAAATGAAAAAGAGATAGCCCAAGCAAAAGGAAAAAGCAAAAAAGAGGCTCAGCAAGAAGCGGCAAAACTTGCCATTGAAAAACTAAAAAAGGAGTACAGTTGAATAGTTTCGGTAAAAGGTTTATCTTTACGACTTTCGGAGAATCCCATGGAAAAGCAATCGGCTGTGTTGTTGACGGCGTCCCTTCGGGAATAGAGATCGATGAAAATTTCATACAACAAGAACTGGATCGAAGAAAACCGGGACAAAACGCTTATGCGACCGCCAGAAACGAAGCCGATCGCGTTGAAATTCTAAGCGGCGTATTTGAGGGCAAAAGTACCGGAACACCCATAGCCATAATAATTTTTAATACAAACCAAAAAAGTAAGGACTATTCAAATATAAAAGATCTTTTTAGACCCTCTCACGCGGATTTTACCTATTTTCATAAATACAACATCAGAGACTATAGAGGAGGAGGCAGAAGCAGCGCAAGAGAGACGGCTGCAAGAGTCGCGGCGGGAGCTATCGCGAAACTTATGCTAAAAGAGTTGAACATAAAAATTTCTAGCGGAATTTATAGCATAGGAAAAATCGAGGCAAAAGAGATAGATTTTGAATATGCGAAAAAAAGCGAGATTTACTCCCTTGATAAAAATCTCGAAAAAGAACAAAAAGAGATCGTACTAAAAGCAAAAAATTCTCACGATTCGGTAGGAGGAATCGCGCTTGTAAAAATACAAAACGCCCCTATAGGATTAGGAGAGCCCATTTACTACAAAATAGACGCGCTGCTAGCGGACGCCATGATGAGCATTAACGCGGCAAAAGCCGTTGAGATAGGCGAAGGTATGAAATTAGCCGCCGATTACGGCTCTTTGAGCAACGACCGTATAAACAAAGATGGTTTTTTGACAAATAACAGCGGCGGCATTCTCGGAGGAATTACCAACGGCGAAGATATTGATATAAAAGTATATTTCAAACCGACCCCGTCAATTTTTCAAAAACAGACGACTATCGATATATATGGTAATGAAACGCAGTGCGAGCTTAAAGGAAGACATGATCCTTGCGTCGCCATAAGAGGATCGATAGTTGCGGAATCTATGGCGGCTTTAGTCACAGCGGATATGCTCCTTTTAAACGCCGCTAGAACGATAGAGAATCTCAAAAAAACTTACAATAAGTAAATATTTATTTACTAATATAACTATTTTATGTTCCTTTTTGAAACAAAGGTTCATCTTTCATTAACTTTTTTATCCTAAATGTATGTTTTTATTTACTTTTTAAGAAATAGTTTCCTAAACTTAAAGTGTATATATATTCTACAACCTGATATGTAGATTTGAGAAGAATCGATCTGCTCAAAGGTATATATAGGTAAGTCGGCTGTGCAGATTTTTTCTGTTGGAAACTTAAAAATTTAAAAGGAGAAAAATTATGAAACTTTTTTCAAAAGTTGCTATCGCAACAGTTGCAATGGCGGGAATGTTACAGGCGGATATTACACTTATAGGCGTTGATGCCGGTCTTACGGTATTAGGAGCTAGAGTGGGAGTAGAAGCGGGTCTTACGGTTGGACGAGCTCATACTTATCATACTCACTCTTCTTGTCCTTCAGCGGTAACCACCGTTACTACGACAAGAACTTATACGAGTGATCCATGTTCATATGTTTGCGGACCGTGCGTAGTGGTGGAACCGCCAAAACCGGCTTGCACCCCTTGTAATCCATGCGGAAATTAATTTAACCTTTTTCTCGAAGTCCGGATCGTTGAATTCCGGACTTCAGATTTTTAGCCTTTTTCTATTATTATAAGATCATGAAAAAGGAAAAATCGATCTGCCCTTTATGCAAACTCCAAAACGGCATATTTTTTCACTCAAGCGAAAACAGAATATATCTTCACTGCCGAGAGTGTGATTTGGTATATGTGCCAAACTCATTTTTGATAACAAAAGAGGAAGAAAAACAAAAATACGACAATCACCAAAACTCTCTTGAAAACTTGGGGTATGTTAGTTTTTTAAACAAACTTCTAACTCCGTTACGATCATACTTGCCAAAAGAGGCAAAAGGTGTGGATTTTGGCTCGGGTCCGGGTCCCACTCTCTCTTTGCTCATGAAAGAAAGAGGATACGATATGGATATATACGACTATTTTTATGCGAAAAATGATTTCATTTTCGACAAAAAATATGATTTTATAACTATGACGGAGGTTATAGAGCATCTAAAGGATCCGTTTTTTGAGATTCAAAGATTATGGTCTCTTTTATATGAAGACGGATTATTAGGAATTATGACAGCCTTTAGAGTGAAAGATTTTCATTCTTGGTATTATAAAAGAGATATGACGCATATTCGATTTTTTACGCCAAAAACATTTAAATTTCTTGCAAAAAAAATAAACGCGAAAATACTTTATTTAAATGACGGCGTTATCATCCTAAAAAAAGAGCTAACATGAAAAAATTTTCGGCGAGAGAAAAACTTTTAGATACAACCTTCACGGAAGTCTATATGTACGGCTATTGCGGTGCGAGTACGGCAAATATATTGAAAAAAGCGTCGGTTCCCAAGGGTTCAATGTATCACCATTTCAAATCGAAAAAAAAGCTGGTCATAGCGATGCTTCACGAAAGGCTTATTCCCAAAGTCGAGAATTTTTTTGATTTTAAAATAGATAGAAACCGATCGGTAAAAGAGATTCTTTCACATACATTTGAAAAAATGTCGGAAAACAAAATGTTAATCAAACACGGCTGTCCACTTCAAAGGATTATGTTCGAGCTGGGCTCCATCGATGAAGAGATATCAAATATCTGTCATGAAGAGTTTCAAAAGCTCTCAAAAACTCTTCAAAGAGTCATAGAACATGGCAACAAAAGAGGTGAATTTGAACATAATAATACAAAAGAGTTAGCGGAGTTTATAATAATCTCAACCTGGGGAATACTCTCAAGAGCGCCGAAAAACTCTTCAAAAGAGCAGTTTTTAAAAGACACTTCACTGCTTTTACGAATACTTTAAGAAAAAAAAGCCTATTATTAGACCGACCAGTCTAATAATAAAGGAGTTCGTATGTTCTATTTTAAACAAAACCGTCATCAAGAAGAAAAACTTAATAAACTTTTCAAAAAAGTAAAAGCCCTTTACGGCACGATACCGCCGCAAATGCACTGGCTTGGTAATATAGAAGCTTTGTATCTCGAAGAGTTTTTGAAATCGACTCTTAGGATATTAAAACACCCAAATATCCACACGGATTTTTTTGCTTTTATTCGTCTTTATGTAGCACACCATGAAGATTACGAGTATTGCAAAAAATTCAACACCGCCCTGCTGATCTCAAGAGGTTATGAACAAAGTCTGCTAAATAGCGTTATTTCGGATATCTCCAAAATACCTCTTGATAAAAAGCATAAATCTCTCGCACAAAAAGCGATAAAAGCTATTTTTGAATATAAATCTTTTGAAAAAAAAGATTTTGAAGATCTTTTTTTGGATGGATGGAGCCAAAAGGATATATTCGACGCTATTGAACACGCCGGTACGATCTTAAAAAACGGAAGAATTCTTGCCGCATATACCATAAAATGATCTATTGCCGCACGAACATGATATAATTTCATCCGGAGAAGTTTATGAATATATACAAATTTACGATAACGGGAAAAGTTCAAGGGGTATTTTATAGAAAAAGTATCCAACAAATGGCATCGCTTGGTCAGATAAGCGGATATGTCAAAAATCTGCCCGATAAAAATAGAGTCGAGGCGGTGGCTTTTTTACATGATGATCAATTGGAAGATTTTCTTACTATTTTGAAAAACGGATCGCCGCTTAGTAGAGTCGATGATATAAAATATGAAATTTTGGATACCGACGAACTTATATATGACGGATTTGAGATAAAATAACACATTCGCCGCAAGATGCGGCGGTTTTTTTAAAGGGCTTTTTTAGCCGTTTCGACCACTTTGGCAAATGCCGCGGGATCGTTCATTGCCATATCTGCAAGAATTTTTCTATCAAGCTCTATACCGGCTTTGTTAAGAGCGTGAATAAATTTTGAATAACTGATATCGTTTAATCTACACGCCGCATTGATTCTTGTGATCCACAATCTTCTAAAATCTCTTTTTTTCTGTCTTCTATCTCTATATGCATAAACTAAAGATCTCTCAAGCTGCTCTTTGGCTTTTCTAAAATGTTTTCTTCTTCCGCTATAAAAACCTCTTGCCTGCTTTAAAAGTTTTTTATGTCTTCTTCTTCTTACTACGCCTGTTTTTACTCTCATATTACTTTTCCTTAACCTTTTTTTATTTTGGTGTCATATCTGATTATGAACTTGTCCCGCTAGGGAGGAAATTTATTGATATTCTTATCAAAAACTATTGTTAACTATTGCCTAAAAGCTCTTTTACCTGAGCTATATCGCTTTTTGCGACTACTTTGGGCGCTCTTAGATCCCTTTTTCTTTTTTGATCTTTTTTAGTCAAAATATGACTTCTAAAAGCTGATCCTCGCTTAATGCTGCCGTTTTTTTTAGTTTTAAATCTCTTGGCGGCTCCGCGATGCGTTTTCATCTTTGGCATTTTTTCTCCTTTATAAAGTTTAAAAGCCTATTAACCGACTTTTAAGGATTGCAATTATATCTTTTTTTATTGACAATGGGCTTAAATAAGTATATTTTAAGTAAAAAAGCACACAAGGCATAATTCCCGTGTGCTAAGTAGGTAAAATTTGCTATTTGTCTTTCTCTTTTTTTGGAACTACATACATATTTACATAACGACCCTCGAATTTCGGTTCATTCTCTTTTGTAGCGATATCTTCAACCATAGGCCATACGCGGTTCAAGACATCTTTTCCGGCTTGCGGGTTAGCCATCTCTCTTCCTCTTAGAAAAACTCTAAATTTTACATGTTTGCCCGATTTTAAAAATTCTCTGGCATGCTTGACTTTATAGTTTATATCGTTATCGGCAATTTTTACAGACAGTTTGATCTCTTTTACTTCAATCTTTTTCTGTTTTTTCTTTGCCTCTTTTTTCTTTTTTTCTTCCTGATATTTGAACTTGCCGTAGTCCATTATCTTTACTACGGGCGGTTTAGCCATCGCTGCGATCAAAACCAAATCAAGCCCTTTTTCATGGGCTATATCCAAAGCTTCGTCCGATGAGATGATTCCATATTGAGTTCCGTCGTCACCCATACATCGAACTTGAGGAAGCCTTATATCTTCGTTTAGTTTTGTTTCGTCTTTTTTATTTTTACCTCTATTCAAAAGTGTACCTCATTCATTTTCTCCTTCGCTAATTTATAAAATTCCTCTTTTTCAAGCGCATACTGTTCTCGACTTCTTCGATCGCGAACCGCAACGCTCTCGTTTTTTACCTCTTCGTCGCCTACCACGAGTATCATGGGAACTCGCTGTTTTTCCGCAATACGGATTCTTTTGGCAAGGCTTTCGTTTCTCGATGAAACCTCCGCATCTATACGCATTTGCGCTAACTCTTTTTGAAGTTTTTTCGCATACTCGACATGAGATTCGCTAACCGGTACGATCACAACCTGAGTCGGCGCTATAAAAAACGGAAACTCACCGCCCGTATGCTCGGTCAAAATACCAATAAACCTCTCAAATGAACCCAATATAGCCCGATGCAGCATAACCGGTCGAGCTTTTTCATTGTTTTCATCCGTATATTCGAGTTCAAACCTTTCGGGAAGATTAAAGTCCACCTGTATTGTACCACATTGCCACTTTCGCTTAAGTGAATCTTTTATCTTTATATCAATTTTTGGACCATAAAAAGCTCCGCCACCTTCGTCTATACCGTAATTTATACCGTTTGTGTCAAGCGCTTCTTTAAGACCCTCGGTCGCAATCTCCCAGATTTCATCTTCGCCGATAGCTTTCTCGGGTTTTGTTGAAACTTCAAGTTCGTACTCAAAGTCGAAACTTCGCATAATCGTATCGACAAATTCAAGAACCTCTATGACATTCTCTTTTATTTGATTTGGCATACAGTAAATATGCGCGTCGTCTTGAGTAAATTCTCTAACTCTAAAAAGTCCATGAAGCGCGCCGCTCATTTCATGTCTGTGTACTACGCCGTACTCGAAAAATTTTAAAGGCAAATCGCGGTAACTTCTAAGCTCGCTTTGATATATCTTTATATGCCCGACACAATTCATGGGTTTTATACCGTATTCAACCGTTTTTGGATTTTTTTCATCTCCCTCGTTTATACGGGTAAAGTACATATTTTCGCCGTAGTTATCATAATGACCGCTTTTTTTCCACGCTTCGCTCTTTAAAAGCTCCGGTCCTCTTACGGGTTCATACCCCCTTCTTCTATGAGCCTCGTACAAAAGCGTTTCGAGTCTAGTTCTCAACCTTGCGCCGTTTGGCAGCCACAAGGGAAGTCCTGCTCCGATACTCTCGTCAAAAGTAAAAAGTTTTAATTCTTGACCCAATTTTCTGTGATCTCTTTTTTTCGCCTCTTCTATGAAATGAAGATGCTCTTTTAGAGACTCTTTATCGGCAAAAGCTATGCCGTAAACTCTCGTAAGCATCTCTTTGTCGCTATCTCCGCCAAGATACGCTCCCGCGACTCTCATCAATTTGAAATTATGAAGAAATTTTGTATTAAGAACATGAGGACCTCTACATAGATCCTCAAATTCTCCCTGAATATATGTAGTAAGAGTGTCGTCTTCGATTCGTTTTAAAACCTCTTGTTTTAAATCGTCATCTTTGAACTTTTGAATTATCTCTTCTCTCGCATAACTTCTTTTTTCGATAGGATACTTTTTCTTGACAAGCTCCTTCATCTTTTTTTCGATCTTTTTTAAATCCGCATCGCTTAAAGAATCGTTTATACGAAAATCGTAGTAAAACCCTTCTTCGACAACCGGTCCGACAAAAAATTTAGCTTCGGGATAAAGTATTTTTATAGCTTGCGCCATAAGATGCGCCGTAGAGTGTCTGATGATTTCAAGCGCTTCGGGAGAGTTGTCATAATATATTTTTTCGCCCTCTATGCCTTCTATTTTCGCCGTTTGCAGATCGTAAATTTTTCCCTCTTTTTTTATGCCAATTATATTATCTTCCAAAAATTCCTCTCATGATTTTGATTAATATGCTCATTTTACGCCAGCTGCCGCAAATTACGGCTCTGATTTAAAAAGAGAATATTTATAAATTAAAAAAATGGTGGCCACGATTGGACTTGAACCAACGACCACTACCATGTCAAGGTAGTGCTCTAC
>JALWKJ010000249.1 GCA_027081495.1 Campylobacterales bacterium
ATGGGTTGTTCACGGTCAACTAACTAGTTAATTCAAAGTTTTTTAGATGCATAGATCGCTTCTTCCCGTACTCCCCGAAGGGTGCGGTGCTTTTGTCCATACTCCGCGTTAGATTTTCTTGCATTAACTAAGGCTAGTGACTTCAAAAATCCGCCTTGATTATGAACAAAATCACCGCATCAAAAATTAATAATATTTGTTGGTGCGGTGATAAACAAAACTATTCTAACAATTTAAACAATAAAGTTTGCTTAAATCATTATAAATATATTTAAATAGTTAATTTATAAAGAATTTTTTACAATTTTTACCGTCGCCACAATCTAAAGTTATTTCATACAAATACGATAATACACAAAATCAACAAGGATTTACAAAAATGAAAAAAGAAATTTTCTATGATATCGCGATAATAGGAGGAGGAATTTCGGGGACCTCTCTTCTTTACACGCTTGCAAACTATTCGAATATAAACTCGATACTACTTCTTGAAAAATATGACGATATCGCCACTTTAAACTCTAACGGTCTTGGAAATTCCCAAACGCTTCACTGCGGCGATATCGAAACAAACTATACTCTGCAAAAAGCGGCGAAAGTAAAAAGAACGGCCGCAATGGTTGAAAATTATGCCAAATTGTACGGTTATGAAGAAAAATATATATTTAAATTTACGAAAATGGCTTTAGGAGTCGGTGACGAAGAGGTCGCATACATAAAAAAGAGATATGACGATTTTAAAGAACTCTATCCGTATATGGAATTTTGGGACAAAAGCAGACTTAACGAGATAGAACCGATGCTAACTTACGGTAGAAAAGAGAATATCGCCGCGATGGGAGCAAAAGAGAGATATACTGCGGTAAATTTCGGCGAAATCTCAAAATCGTTTGTTCAAAACGCGAAAAACAGCAATAAAGATATAGAGGTCTGTCTCAACGAAGAGGTTTATCATATAGAAAAAAAGGGAACTAAATTTTTAATCTCCACCATGAAAGAGAGATATTTCGCCGACTATGTCGTTGTAAACGCCGGAGCGCATTCGCTTTTGCTCGCACATAAAATGGGATACGGTTTAAATTTTTCATGCCTTCCCATAGGCGGAAGCTTTTACTACACGAAAGAGAGAGTTTTAAACTCAAAAGTATATACCGTGCAAAATCCGAAACTCCCTTTTGCCGCTATCCACGGCGATCCCGACATAGTTATGGATTCAAAAGTTAGATTTGGACCAACGGCTTTGGCTCTTCCCAAACTTGAGAGATATCATGGATCTCATTTCATAGAATTTTTAAATACCCTTAATCCCGACGAAGATGTCTTAAAAGTCTTTTATGATCTTTTAAAAGACAAAGATATAAGAGACTATATCTTAAAAAATTTCATGTATGAAATACCCGGAGTTAGAAAATCACTCTTTGCGAAAGAGGTAAAAAAGATAATTCCGGCGGTAGAGGCCGACGATCTCGTATATGCTCAAAAAGTCGGAGGACTAAGACCCCAAGTAATAGATAAAACAAATCAAAAACTTCTGCTTGGAGAAGCGAAAATCGATACGCAAAAAGGAATAATTTTTAATATGACACCCTCTCCCGGCGCTACGAGCTGCCTTGACAACGCGCAAAAAGACGCGCTTTTAGCATGTAGATTTTTAAATAAAAAATTCGATATGAAAAAATTCGAAACCAGATTAGTAAATCAAAAAGAGGAAGTTTTACTCTAAAACTCCATCGTCTTGCTTCCATATCTTTTACTCTCGAGTTTCAAACGCATTTTTTTGGAAGCAGGCGTTTTATAAGTTACCAGATAGTAATGAGACCACATATTTTTTATCGGAAGCATTTTTACTAAATCGTCATTTTGCTTTAATGTCACGATTTTTTGAGGCGGCTCTTCATTTAACAATAATCTATACTCTTTGTTAAAAAGTCCCTGTTTTTTCGGGTCGGACGAATCGTTATCTATAAAGAGACTAACCAAAAAAGTTACGCTCTCTTTTTTATCGTACTCTTTTAGTAAGGGATTTAGCTTTACGGCTACGATAGCGGCTTTTATCTCGAGCGAATTATAAAGCTGCGCTTTTTTCGTATAAGAAAGAGCTTGTTGCTCCAAAATATCCGGAGAAAAAAAACCGCTTTTTGTAACACAGCCGCTTAAAAATAAAATTATACCTGCCATTAACAGCGAGAGATTTTTCATGATACTCCAATTTAGGATATTTTTTTATTTTACACTAATATAATTTAGAATTTGTTACAATCAATATCACTAACGATATCTGGAGTTTTATGAAAAAGGCAGCCGTAGCGATTACCGGTCCCTCAAACAGCGGAAAAACGACTCTAATAGTAAAAATTGCGCAAAAACTAATCTCTCAAAACAAAGAGATAGCGATCATAAAGCATGACCCCAAAGACAAAGCGGTTTTTGACACCGAAGGAAAGGATAGTTACAAATTCTCCCAAACAGGTGCGAAAACCGCCGTCGTATCACCCTCAAGAACAACTTGTTTTTTTAAAGAAAGCAAGTCACTTGAAGAAATGATAAAGTTATTTCAAGATTTTGATTATATGATTGTAGAGGGACTAAAGACGCTGGCTCTGCCGAGAATCGCGGTATTTAGAAATAGTATCGATGAGAGTTATTTTCCTTTCGCAAACGCAATAGCAATCGACAAAAGTGTCGATATTACTCTATACCAAATACCGGAGGGTATTTCGGTTTTAAATCTAAACGATACGGATGAAATTATCGCATGGATTGAGAAAAACGCAAAAAAAGTATAAGGAGTCGTATGCTGGAGATTTATGATGCCATACAAAGATCAGCCCTAAAAATTCAAGATATAATAGCTTTTGAAGATAGCGGCTATAGTGAAAATCAAAACGCCACCGGCGATACGCAGCTTGAGCTTGATATTCAAAGCGATAAAATCATCGAAAAGGAATTTTCTAAAATCTCTTCGATAAAGGAGTTGGCAAGCGAAGAGAAAGAGTTGCCTTGCCCGCTAAACAAAAACGGCAAATACCTCATCGGTTACGATCCTCTTGACGGATCGAGTCTTGCCGATGTAAATCTCTCTGTCGGCTCGATATTCGGAATTTACGAAAACGGTTACGACGGTAACGACTTAAAAGCCGCGGTTTATGTAGTTTACGGTCCTAGAGTCGAAATGGTCACCGCCGACGAAAACGGCGTCAGAATGTATCGTTTAGGAAAAGATAAAAGGTTTCATTTCGTTAAAGAGCTGAAACTAAACGACAAGGGTAAACTCAACTCGCCGGGAGGGACTCAAAAAAATTGGAAAACAAACCATAAAAAACTTGTCGAAAGTTTTTTTGAAAACGGTTATAGGTTAAGATACAGCGGCGGTATGGTTCCCGATCTGCACCAAATTCTCATAAAAGGCGGCGGTATTTTTTCATATCCAGCCACTACGGATCTGCCGAAAGGAAAACTTCGAAAAATCTTTGAAGTATTTCCTTTCGCGTTCGTTTATGAGAAAGCCGGAGGCGCGGCAATCGACGGAGCGACTCGCCTGCTGGATCTGAAATGTGAACAAATTCATGACACAACGCCATGCTTTTTTGGCTCAAAAGAGGAGATAAAAAAAGTAAGGAGCAGTTATGCCTACGATTAAAGAACAAAAAGAGATAGATTTTTTCGAAAAAAAACTTCGTGAACAAAAGGAGATCATCACGAGCTGTCAAAAAAATCACAAAGTTAAAAGTTGCATGATCTGCAAAGAGGTCATCGGCTGCGCAACGAGAAAAGCATATGTAAACGCCGTTTACCAAAGTATGAATAAAGGTAAAGGCGGAGGTTTTGAATTTTAATGAAAAAAAGGTTTACATCGTTGTCCTAAACTACAATAACTGGACAGACACGATAGCCTGCGCTAAAAGCATTCTCTTTAGCGATTATCAAAATTTTCAACTTATCATAGTCGATAACGCTTCCACGGATAACTCTGTGCGCCACATCAAAAAATGGTTAGACGGGGACATAGAGCCGTGGAGTCCAAAAAGCGATTTACTGCGTTATCTTTTCATACCGCCTCTTAAAAAGCGAATCGATTACGATTATTATGAAAGTATCGATTTTTCCGATCGATCCTCTTTATCGTCAAAAAGAGTGATTTTGATCCGTTCGGACAAAAATAACGGCTACGGAGATGGAAACAATCTGGGTATAAGATTTGCCGTAGAAAAAGAGGACTATGAATATATCTGGATATTGAACAATGACACTCTCGTAAAAAAAGAGACTCTTAAAAATCTCATATCTTGCGCCCAAACCAAAAAAGAAAACGCCGGTCTTTTCGGTACTACTCTTCTTTTTTACGACGCGCCCGAAAAAATACAGGCGTTTGGAGGAAGTTTCAACTATTTTCTCGCGGTTCAAAAACACAATCTCTCATATCAAGATTTTTCACCGAAAAAAATTGAAAATTTCGACAAAAAAAAGCTTGACTATATCATAGGCGCATCAATGCTTATGACAAAAAAATATATACAAAAAGCCGGACTCATGCCAAAAGAGTATTTTATCTATTTTGAGGAGATAGATATAGCGACAAGATGCAAAAGAAACGCTCTTGAACTTCATATATGCCCTGAAGCGATAGTCTATCATAAAGAGTCCGCGTCGATAGACAAAGAGGATCAAAAACTAAGTTCATTCTCCGATTTTTACGCTTTGAGAAACCGTCTTGTTTTTACAAAAAAATATTTTCCCTATTTCCTGCCTAGCGTCTATTTGGGGTTATTGTTTTCACTTATGCTCAGATTTAAAAGAGGCGATAAAAAAGGCATCAAAAATATACTGAGAATTTTAAAAACGCCTCTTTCGAAAATGACCGAACTAAATTATTAACGACCGATTCGTATTTTTACATCCTCTATATTTTTTACCTCTTCGTCATGCGAGATAAGATATCTCGGATTTTCGTTAAAATTATCCGACGAAAGGTCCATAGTCTCATCGTAACTTCTCGGATATATACCGTATAATCCCAAAATAGTATGACTTACATTGTCTAAAGATATCTTTTTGTTTTTGTGTTTTATCAAATTCGATATCTCTTTTGGATACAAAGCGGCAAATTCATCATTATAAAAAACCATAAACGGAATCTCCAATTCAAAACGGGTAATTCTTTTTACTCCATGTCCGTATATGCCGTCGTGAAACTCGTTAAGATACTCGCCATGATCTGAAATATACAAAACTATATATGGACTTTTATCTTTTTGAATCGTTTTTTTGATTTTTGAAAGTACGAAATCGGTATATCGTATAGAATTGTCGTAATGATCTATTATCGAATTTCCCGGAAAAAAGGTTTTATCTTTAGGATATCTGTTTTCATATTTATAATGACTTCCGATAAGATGCATTACAAAAAATTTATTTTTATCTCTATTGGAGCGTATGATCTTTTTCAATTCCGGCAAAAGTTGTCCATCATATAAAATTTTGTCAAAATATCTGTTATTGAACTTTTGCAAAAAATATTTTATATCGGCCTCTTTAAAAATCGCCGATATAAATACATCGCTATCGAGGTTTATAGTTTGATTCGAAAGAACCGCCGTTTCTAAATCTACGGCATTGAAAATTCTTATGAGCGTCGGATATTTGTATATTTGTTTAAACATTTTTACGGAAGCCGTCGAAAGAAGTGAAGGAACGGAAACCCTGGTGTATGGGGCTACGGTATAAGCTTTGTCGAAAAGAATCATGTTTTTTTCGTCTTTTTCAAGAGACGGATTCGTATCTCTTTTATAACCGTAAAGCGAATATGAGTATCTTCTTGACGCCTCTCCAATGACAAGAATCAAATTTACCTTTTTGCTTTCGTTTATCTCGCCTTTGAAAATATAGCCGTTAGATATATATCTTTCTACGCTTTTATGAATGGTTCCCAGATATGTCTGAAACATATTTATCACATTTTCGGGATAATAGTCGAATTTATTGTAAAAATGAAAAGGATATATCAAAAAGATTGCAAAAGAGAGATAAAGCACTCTTTTTTGCTTATAGATTCTCTTAGCCGTATCTTTTTTCATAAAAAGCAGATACGCCGAAGCGGCGAATAAAAACAGATACGAAAAAATCATCTTGAAAAAAAGCGCCGAAGAGGTAAACTCAAGAGCTTCGTTTATACTCGTTTCAAAAACGGAAGCGAATACCTGATATCCTACGGGCATACCGGTCGCAAGACCGTACGCCGTAAACAGGAGAGAGAGCGATATCAAAACGAGATTAACAAATAGAAAAATTTTTCTATTTAGATTTTCAAGCGCGTCCAAAATATAGATATATAAAAAAACTTCGGCGGGATAAAGCAGTAGAACCTGCCTTGAGTGAAAAAAGAGCGCCGGGCTAAAAAGAATAGCCGATATTAAAAAATATCTTATAAAAGAGCTCTGTAGCATCGCACACTAAATCCCGTCGAAACTATCCAAAACATAATCGATTTCACCGCTAACGCAATCCTTTCCTCGTCAAACTGTTTTATACAATTTTTCATCTTAAATTTAAACGCTGTATATTCCTTCGTTCAGGCAGATGAACTTCATTGACGCCGGTCCAGTCGATTCTTTTTACGGCTTCGTCAAGATCGACAAACTCAAACTCTTTTATCAATAACTCCATTTTTTTAAGCGCCTTTTTGACTCCGACCGTCGCTTTAAATTTTCTCACGACGGAGAGATCGTCTATGACGGGGCGATTTTCGTCAAAATCATGCGGATGAAAATATGTCATCGAATATGAAGATCGGTGCATGAAATATCTGATAAATTTATATGGAAAAAATCTAAAATAACCGCCTCCGGAATAGACGATATTTTTGAGCAATATTTTATCCATACTCATGGGAAACTCTTTAAGCGTTCCTTTATTCGATTTTATGATAACGGGCTCCATATGAGGAAAAGTATGAAAGCCTCCATGAGAGCGTTTTGCCGGGAAAATAGAGCAGTCGATTTCGATGCCGTATTTGACGAGGATATCGAAAACCCAACGATTCTCCTCTTTTAACGAAAACCCCGGAGCTCTGTATGCCCGTACTTTTTTACCTATAATATCTTCCAGCGATTTTATAGATTTTTCCAAATCCCGATCAAACTCCGATATCTTCTGTTCATATACCAATTGATGAGAATTTGAGTGGGTTGCCACTTCATAACCCAGAGAATCGAGTCTTTTTATGATATGCGCGTGATTTCTAGTAAGCCACCCGAGACAAAAAAATGTAGCTTTTTGATTGTTTGCCTCTAAAACTTCCAACACTTTGTCGATGTTTGAATCCAATCTATAATTTAAATTATTCCAGCTTTTTTCATCTTTTATCGTATCATGATCTAGTATATGAAACCACTCTTCAACATCAAATGTTAAAATTTTCATTTTTTACAACCCTTTTAAACAACTCCACGCTATCGCATTCTATTAATTTTTCGCGATTTACGACAATCGTTTTATCGGATATTGTCGCTAACGCGAGATCGCTATAGCTATCCGTAAACAAAAGAGCTATTTTTTCTATTCCCAGTTTTCGCAGCGCCTCTTTTTTTACATCCTTGTAACAGTTAAATGACAATCCCCTCACAATATCCCTCTCATAATCCAGTTTTGAGCCGATAACGGTAACGAAATCCGGGAAAATAGGCTTTATATACTCTTCAAAAGAGGCGCTGATGATAAAATATTGAATATCTTTTTTATATTCAAGATCATAATAAAGATCGTTAAAAACTATTTTATCCTTATAGCTTCGCGCCTTTTGCTCCAAAAACTCTTTTGACATTCCATATAAAAAGAGTCTCACGCCTATCTTTTTAAGAGCCGTATTGTCGATAAATTTTATTTTCGCCAAAACCATGCAAAAAAGATAAAGAGGTAGTTTTATAAAATAAAACGACTCGTTTTTTGCGCTATGCCTAAAAAACCCCAAAAGAGTATCATCTTTTGTTAGAGTTTTATCAAAATCGTAAACGACGATCTTTTTCATTTTAAATTCGTCTTTTGTCGAAATTTTTTGCCCCGATGTAAAAAGCATGTTCTCATCTATATCGATTTTTTGAGACAGGGTATTCATTTTTGCAAAACCTTTTTTAATAAAACTGCGATTTTCTTGGGATTTAGCATATTAAAAAGCGTAAACAAAAGCGCCCCTCTTAAAGGAGCGTATGTAAAGTTTATATAACAGCAGTTCTTTTTGTCGAATTTCCAAAAATTTTCTATTTTTCCCCCGCTTTGAATATAGAGAATAAAATCCCAAGGGAAAAACCATCTTATATATTTTTCGGTTTCGATTTTTGCGTTTATTTTCTCCTCTTTTAAAGCGCTCGCGCAAAAGTTTTGAAGCATTGCGCTACCGCAAAATTCACTTAACATGATCGAACCCCAAGCTCTTGGATTTACCTCTATGACTTTATAACTTCGACTCTCTTTGTCATACAAAAACTCTACCATCGCGATTCCGGACCAATTTAGTTTTTTAAGCAGCTTTTCACCGGATTTTTTAAGCTCTTTGTCCAGATGGCATTTCGAATATACGCTAACGCCCCCGCTTGAGGGGTATGTTCGAATTCGTCTATGTCCGTAAAATCCTATGAGCCTGCCTTTTTCAAAAAGGAAAAAAGCTCCCCTTACACCCTCTTCGTCCTTGATTCTTTGCTGTATGACATACTCTTTAAAATCCAAATCCAAAGCTTTTAGCCGCTCTTTTGAATCAATGTATTTTATCCCGATGGCGCCTGAACCGTTTTTAGGTTTGATAATCAATTTCGAAGGAAGAGATTCGCAT
>JALWKJ010000250.1 GCA_027081495.1 Campylobacterales bacterium
GCCGACCGATGGTTCTTTTATTCCAGTTTTTAAGAGGTTTGTTCGCCAATTCGGCATTTGGCACCGTTATGAGAGCGTTGTCGAAAGTTCTGATTTTTGTGGAGATAAAACCGATTTCTACGACCGTACCCTCTACATCGTTGGTCGCTATCCAGTCTCCTTGGGAAAAAGATTCGTCAAATATGATTTTCAAAAGTCCGAAAAAGTTAGATAGCGTCGTTTGCGCCGCTAACGCGACGGCAAGACCGCCTATACCCAAAGATGCCAAGAGACCCGTTATGTTGACTCCCATTTTAACAAGCGCCATCAAAATCGCGCCTAAAAATATAACGACTTTCGTTATGGAGAGCATCAGGTTTACAAGTTCCGCTCTTATCTCTTTATTGTTTTTTAATTTTTGATGTTGAAAATAGACGAAAAATATATTTTCTATAAGCTGCATGAGAATATAGGCGATAACGGCTATGAAAAATATATGAAAAAAAAGATTTGTTTTTTCACTAAGGGGTTGAGGATATTTTACGACTTCAAGCGCCAGTTGCAAACCTATGCCGTTTATGAGAAGAGATACGGGTCTTCTTATTCTGTCGAGATTGTCTATGAGTATGTCGTCGCTTTCATCTTCTTCTTGGAGAATTTTCGACTTGAAATAGTTATACAGTCTTTTATAAACGAGATAATTTAGCATCCAGAAGAAGAGAATGATAAACAAAAACAGAACAAGTCGTCCCACATCGAGTTTTAGATATCTAAGATAGATGTTCGCTTTTGAAAAAAGCGGTTGTTTGTTGATATATGTTATGAGATCGTCTAGTTGGAGTTCGCTGGCGATGGATCTGTATGTAAGCATCGTAGCGTTGATTCTAAGATAGTCTAAAAAAGTTTCAAAAAAATAGTAGTGTTTCGCCAATTCGAAAAAGTTGCTTTTTATTTGTGAAGAGATCGCTCCTTTTTTTGCCGCGACCTCCTCATAGGCGGCGACGATATCTTTTATAGGTATATTTTTATCGATAAATTTTGAAGTTTGTTCTATTTTTTCAATCAGGGTTTTGTTGTCGATATTTGTCCAATTATCGGCAAGATAGAGTAAAAATTTGTATATTTCTCCTTTTAGTTTCAGCGTCTGAACTCTTATTTTATCTCTTTTTACGGCCTGAAGATATCCCATTTTCCTGTTTGAGTCGATTTTTAAAAGCAGGGTGTTTATCTCTTTTTGACTCTTTTTGGGATTGTAAAACGAATTGTTATGTTTTTCGAGGGTATATGGCTCGTTTTTTAGTTTGATTACCAATCCCTCGTATGCGTGTATTCTCTCTTCCAAAATAGATGTCGTTTTATTTTCATCGACTCTTTTGGTTAAATTGTCGTCAACCGAGATCATTTCAAGAATCGAATTTTTTGAAAAAAATTTATTTTCGGTTTCTATTAAGTTCTGCCAAAAAGAGTTTTCGCCAAAGAGCGAAACATAACCGAAAAATAAAAAGATAAAAACTTTTTTCATAAAAATCCTTAAATTTATCACAACCGTTAATCGGGCGATGAGATCTGTATGTTACACTATTTTTGGTTACAATTTGAAAAACTCTTTTACGGTAAATATACTGTTTGAACTTAAGTAGTTAATTACCCCCGATATAGTAAGATTATTTATACCTCTATTTTTAAGGCGACGACTATGAATTCATATTTTTGCGGACTTGTTCGTACCGCGATATTGACTCTTTTTTTAGCGGGATGCGGCGGTGAGAGTATCGTAAGCGAACATTTCGATCAACCGCACCAAATAAATAAAATAAAAATCGGCAGAACAAATTGGATGAGCGTGACAAAACCCGGCGAGTCGGATATGGGAGCGCTCGAAAAATCGCTAGACGCTCAAAATGTCGAGATCAAATTAACAAAAGGCGAAAAAAAAGGCGCTCATTATCAGTTTTTTATCGATATAGATCAAAATACTCAAACC
>JALWKJ010000251.1:0-6407 GCA_027081495.1 Campylobacterales bacterium
ACGCCCTGCTCCTTTTCGAACCAGGAAGCTAAGACCCTCTTCGCCGATAATACTGCTCCTTACTGGAGTGGGAATGTAGGTCGCCGCCCGTTCGTTTTTTATCTTATTTTCTTTTACTCTTTTTTATATTTTGTCTATTGCTTTTACTAATTGTTATTTTGTTATTATAGATAGCATGAATGAAATCTTGTTAGATAAGCTTGTTATCTGTAATAAATGCCATAGCTTGCATAGAAAGATTAAATTAAAAGATGCAAAGACGGCGTATTGTGATGTATGTGAAAATACGCTTTATCATTCGCATAAAGGAATGTTGAAAAGCGCTTTAGCTCTTTCTATTACGACGATGATAGTGTTTGTGATTGCAAGTTCGTTTGCGATAGTTAAAATAGAGATGAACGGTATATGGCATGATCTTACGCTTCCTTTCGTGTTTGTTACCCTTTTTAAAGAGGAGTTTTTTGTTGTAGGTTTGATAGTCAGTTTTTTAATTTTTATAATTCCAATGGTTCATATACTTTTATATACGACCGTTATGTTCTTTTTTTATTTTAAAATCAACAAAAAAGTTGTAGGAGACTTGTTAATAGCGATTGCAAAACTAAAACCATGGAATATGACGGAGATATTTTTAATCAGCGTTCTAGTCGCTTTGATTAAGTTGATAGGATATGCGCAGATCGAGCTTGGTATATCGTTTTGGGCTCTTGTTGTTTTTATAATCTTGGATATTTATCTTTCAAAGGAGATCAAACTTTTAGACCTTTGGGATCTAAGAGACGAGATTTATCATGAAAAAACATAAATATATAGCTTGCCCGTTGTGCGGAGCCGTAAATGCCGATACTCAATCGATAATTATTTGCAGAAGATGTAAACACAAAATATATCATCAAAAGTCAAAAAGCTATAGTAGAAGTCTTGCCTTTTTGATCACGGCTATGATTTTGTATATTCCCGCAAACTTATATCCGATACTTATAACGAATCAATTAGGACACACGGAAGAAAATACGATTATCGGGGGTATCGTTTCGCTTTGGGAGCATGGATCTTATCCGATAGCCGTTATCATACTCGTCGCTTCCGTTTTTGTTCCTATCGTCAAATTTATAATGTTGATTTACCTTTTGGTAAGCGTAAGCGTAAATACAAAATCTTCATCTACGGACAAACACAAGCTCTTTTATATAACCGAGGTTATCGGACCATGGTCGATGGTTGATGTGTTTGTCGTGGCGATTCTCGCGACTCTGGTTCATTATGCTTATGTTAGTATCATTCCGGGAGTTGCGGCAACCGCGTTTGCTTTGATGGTACTGTTTACGATGCTGTCGGCTCACAGTTTTGATACAAGGATGATTTTAAAGGATAGTAAATATGAAACTGCATGAGCCAAAAACAACAAAAAAAGGTAGATTTTCCTTTTTAACTTCGATATGGATTGTTCCTATTGCGGCATTTTTTATATCTTTATGGCTGGCATATCAGTATTTTTCACAATTGGGCGCGCAGGTTACTATTTTGTTTAAACAAAACAGCGGTCTTCAGGCAAATCAGAGTTATATAAAATATCGAGATGTCCCCATAGGGGTAATCAAGGAGATAACTCTTGATAAAAAAACGGATGGGGTTATAGTTACGGCTCGCATGAATAAAGAGGCGGATGTTTATCTAAACGAAAGCACAAAGTTTTGGATAGTAAAGCCGGAAGTGGGTACAAGCGGTATAAGCGGTTTGGATACTCTGGTATCGGGAACATATATTCAAATGTATGCCAAAAAAAAAGATAAAAACTTAGTTAAAAAAGAGTTCATCGGACTTGACAAGCCATATATAGATAGAGATACGACGACCGGATACAGATATCATCTAAGCGCGCCGGATTCGAGAAATCTACATATAGGAAGTCCCGTATATTATAGAAAAATTCTTGTCGGAGAGATTGAAGATATAAAACTAAATGAAGAGGGGACAAGAGTTGATTTTGAAGTATTTATAAAGCATCCATATACGAACTATATAAGCAAAGAGACGAAATTTTGGCTTATGAGTAATATAAGCTTTACATTTAATCATTCCGGTTTCAATCTGGATTTAGCTCCCGTATCGCATATAATAAACGGCGGAATAGCGTTTGACACGCCCGCGAAAATCATACATGAAAAAGAACAGGGGATCTCTCATATCTTTTTTCTTTATAAAGATAGGCTCGCTATGCAAAAAAAACGCATAGGACTCGGAAAAAAGCATAAACATCACTTTTTTATGTTGGTTGACGAACCTATAGCAAAGCTTGATGTCGGAGCGCCTGTAGAGTTTTTCGGTTTTCAGGTTGGAAGCGTAGTCGCTATGCATTCGGATTTTGACAATAAAATCAAAAAAATAATTTCGACTATCGAAGTGGTTATAGATACCTCGGCTTTTGCCGAGCGAAGAGATGAAGATATAAACGAAACAAAGAGCTTTTTTATAGAAGCGGTTAAAAAAGGTTTACGAGCAAAAATAGCCCAAAGCGATCCCATAACCGGTAGTCAATATATAGAGCTTGTATTTGAGGCAAAAGCCGGTCAAAGAGAGATTGAGCATATGGGAGCGAAGGAGATTATTCCGACTGTCGGCAGTAACGATGTCGATATAGCTCAAAAACTTTCACTCATACTTGATAAAATCAATTCGTTACGGATCGAAGAGTTGATCGAGACACTTAAAAACGCTATTGATGAAAACTCGAAACAGAGTGTCGAAATGTTAAAGGAGTTAAACATCGTAGCCAAAAATTTAAAGAAAATCAGTTCGGATCCGAAAATGCGACAATTACCCGAAAGATTGTCCAAAATCTTGGATAAGTTGAAAGATTCTCTTGATGGCGTTAACGCATTGCTTAAGGGGGAGAGTAAAAAATCCGCACTCTCAAAAGAGATAACAATTATGTTAAAAGAGATTACAAACGCATCGAAATCGATTGATAGATTGAGCAAAAAACTTGAGAAAAAGCCAAATTCGCTCATTTTTGGAGATGAATAAATGAAATATTTTATAGTATTGTTTGCATTATTTGTATTAAACGGTTGTAGTTCAAAAAAATTTTATATACTTTCACAAGTGGGAAAAACGCAGCTAAAAGGTTATAATCTCGCTAATAAAACAATAGGCGTTGAGAGTATAAGCGTGCCTGATTATCTAAAAGAGTCCAAAGTGGCTAAAAAAGTGAAAAAAAATCAAATAGTTTATTTTAAAAATGCACTCTGGGCGGTAGATGTAGATAAAGATTTAACCGATACTCTTATTTTCGATCTTCAAAAAAGCTTTTCGAAAAGTACGATTACGCACTATCCTTGGGATGGAAATGTCGATATTGTCATTGCTATAAAGATCAAAAGATTCATTGCTTATAAAAATTTCGTTTTTCTTGACGCTCTTATAAAGATAAATAAAACCGATAAAATCATCTCTTTAAAAATTCCTATAAATTCAAATAGCGAAGAAGAGATAGTAGAGGGTATGAAAAAAGCTTTTTTGGATTTAGAGCGTGAAGTTATAAAGATGATTGACGATATATGAGTATTAAAAAAAGAGACAAACAGATGAGAAAATTAAAAATCGCGATATTGATAGACGATACGAAGCTTGCGAATTTTCAAGTTCAGATTATTAAGCAGCTAGAAGAAAGCAAATGGTGTGATAAAATTATTTTTATAAAAAAACAAAAAAGTAGAGATTTGTATGAGGGAAAATCAAAATATCTATTTTTCAGGCTTATTCTAAAACTTGATGAAAAAATCTTCGCCAAAAATACTCCATATTTGCAAAAAAAATCTATAAAAGAGTTTATAAAAGATGATAATTTGATTGAAATCAAAACAAAAGAGAGTGAATATTTCGATACGATCAAGAAACAAGATATAAATAAAATCAAAGATTTAGATATCGATGTCATGATAAATTTTACTTTTAAATATATAGTCGATGATCTTTTAAAAGCGGCAAGATACGGCATTTGGGAATATTTTTCAGACAACAGACCCCCCGCTTTTTGGGAAGTGATAGAAAACAAGCCATATACCGAAGTAAAACTCCAAACTCTTGGCAGCGCATTTGAGTGTGGATATGTATTGGATAGTTTTAAAACGGTAACTCATCAAAAATCGATGCTTAAAAATTATGAGCAGATCATGTGGCGATCTCACATGATGGTTATACACAATCTAAAGCGACTCTCGATCGAGGGCAAAAACTATTTTTTAGATAAAAAAGTTGTGAGTTATTTTTACGATTTACCCCGGATCACAAAACACAAAGAGAAAAAACTGTTTGATTTTCAATTTAAATTTAGTGATGACAGAGGTAAAAAACCTCCTTCAAATTTTGATTCTTTGAGAGTTATTTGTAGATTAATCGCAAAATACGCTAAGTTTAGCGTAAGAAGATTTTTCAAGATGGATCGTTGGATTATCCTTTTTAGTGAAAACAAAAACGGCAAAATAAATCCGGATTTTAGTAGTTATAAAAGATTACCTCTTCCTTCAAACGATTATTTTCAGGCAGATCCTTTTGTGATAGACGAGGGTGATGAGAGTTATCTTTTCTTTGAAGAGCTTGATTATAAAACGCTTAAAGGTTATCTTTTGGTTGCAAGATACGATAAAAATCGCGAAACTTTTGTTGAGCCAAAAGAGATATTAAGAAGAGAGTATCATCTATCCTATCCTCATGTTTTCAAAGTCGAAAACCAATACTATATGGTTGTAGAAAGTCATGAAAATCTAACTATCGATTTGTATAAAGCCGAATCTTTTCCTACTAGATGGACTAAAGTAAAAAGCTTGATGAAAGATATAAAAGCGGTTGATGCGACGCTTCATAAAAAAGATGGAAAATGGTGGATGTTTGTCAACATAGCCGCAAAAGAGGGGTTTTCGTTGAATGATGAGCTGTATATATACTATAGTGACGATTTTAGAAGCGATGAGTGGATATCTCATCCTCTAAATCCGGTTATAAGCGATGTAACAAGGGCGAGACCGGGCGGTAATCTGATAGAAAAAGAGGGCAGACTTTTTCGTCCGGCTCAAAATTGCAGCGGTGTTTACGGTAGAGGACTTGTTATAAACGAAATCTTAGAGCTTGATGAGACGAATTTCAAAGAAAGAGTGATTCAGCAGATAAGAGCCGATTTTGCCGATGATCTTGTCGCGGTGCATACCTTTAATACTTCAAAAAGATTTAGCGTTATCGATGCCATAAAGAGTAGATAACTTTAAAATCCATACAGTTTCCTAAAGAATCCAAGAATAGGATCAAATTCGAAGTTTGCTTTTGGATTTCGTGTATGATAGAGTTTTGACGGCTCTTTTATCGTTGTCTGTTGTTTGATCAAGGGTGTAAAATCTTTGACTCCTTCTAGTTTTGCCCACTCCATGATTTGTCTAAGTTCACCGCCGTCAAGCCAGTAGCCATGATCTCGGCATCGATCTATGATAACGGCGCTTCTGTTTTGATAGTTGAGCCGATGCATCATTTTTCGACATTGGGGGCATTTTTTATAAGAGATTTTTTGTTCTTTTGCAAGCGGATGGTTTTTTATAAAATCCAGCCTTTTTAAGTCATGTTTTTCTTGTTTTACGATCTCTTTTTTTAAAATCTCTTCAAGTTCTCCAAAGTCCAAAAATATTCCGTTACAGTATTTGCATTTTTCGATGTAAAGGTTTTTATCTTTATCTATGAGATAAGTCTCAAGAAATATATCGCACTTTGGACATACTCTATTTGGATTTTCATAAACCGCATAGGCGAGTTTTAGATCAATGGCGTTTCTTG
Organism: Campylobacterales bacterium; assembly: GCA_027081495.1. GTDB lineage: Bacteria > Campylobacterota > Campylobacteria > Campylobacterales > QNZT01 > QNZT01. The sequence continues at coordinate 5,821 of JALWKJ010000251.1, forward strand.
TTTTGCAATATGGACAAACTACTCCATCGATGGGAGCGCCGCAATTTTGACATTTGTATGTCATCTATTTTAAACCTTTTTACTTTTGAAATAATATCGGCTTTTTAAAGTTTTATATAAGTAGTTTTTGTCTATAATCACGACCTAAATGTCCTACCAACACTTAATGTGGCCCGTTCGTCTAGCGGTTAGGACTCCGGCCTCTCACGCCGGCAACAGGGGTTCGAGTCCCCTACGGGTCACCAGTTTTTCCTCGATACTCATATCGGAGCTGAGAAGTTCCAAAATCGTTTCCACCGGATATCTCATATTTCTGATGCAAGGCTCGCTATGACAGATATCGGGATCAATTGTGATATGCCACAAAGTCTCTTTTATAAGAGATCCTTTGTTTGATTGTTTAGTAAAAGTTATAACAAAATATTACTGTCGGTTCAAGTTGAGCGCCAATCTTTTAAGTTTCAAACCGTTCCTGTGAATTGATGTTATTCGTTGTAGATGAGAGTTTCTAAAGATGATTGGATACTTATGGGTGTATTAGTTCTTGATTAACTCTAGCTTAAATACATTTTAGTTAAGATTATTAT
>JALWKJ010000251.1:6417-8693 GCA_027081495.1 Campylobacterales bacterium
GATTATTATATTAATGCAACTAAAAGTGTAGTTTATGTTAATTGATAACAAAAAAAATGGTGAAGTCGGTGATGTATTAAGGTCGCATATACCAGGGGAGTAAACTCTTTGTGCTCTCGGGCTACTTTACCATCTACGCTATTGATGCGTTCAAAGGAGAGATATGCAAGAGTTAAGCGGTGAGAGTTTGAATATCGTCGAAGAGAACATCAAAAAACTCAAAGAGATATTCCCCGAAGTCTTTGAAGAGGGCAAGATAGACTTTGAAAAACTGGAAAACGAACTTGGCAAGTTCATAGACAAAGAGAGTGAACGCTACAACTTCACATGGAGCGGCAAACAAAACGCCAAAAAGATCGCCCAAACACCCTCCACCGGCACACTCAGACCCTGTCCTGAAGAGTCCAAAAACTGGGAAAGTACGCAGAACCTCTATATAGAAGGCGATAACCTTGAAGTGCTCAAACTCCTGCAAAAGTCGTACCATAAAAAAGTCAAAATGATCTACATCGATCCGCCGTATAACACAGGAAAAGAGTTCATCTATCCCGACAACCACCGTGACAATCTCGACACCTACCTCCAATATACAGGACAAGTGGACAATGAAGGCAAAAAGTTCAGCACAAACACCGAAACCAGTGGACGATACCACACCAACTGGCTTAACATGATGTACCCGCGACTCAAACTAGCAAGAAATCTGCTCAAAGATGACGGGGTGATATTTATCTCCATCGATGATCATGAAGTGGCAAATTTGAGGAAGATTTGTGATGAGATATTTGGTGAGGATAATTTTGTGGCAAATGTTGTTTGGCAGAAAAAATATGCTGCCACCAATGATGCTAAAGGTTTTTCAACTATGCATGACTATATTTTAGTGTATCAGAAAAGCAAGGCTTTTAATAGGTATTTACTCCCTCGAACTGAAAAGCAAAATAAACCTTATAAGTATGACGATCAAGATGGTAAAGGCTTGTGGCGTTCTGATAACCTATTGGTTAAAAGTTTTTCTGATTCAGGAGTTTATCCAATAGTAAATCCAAATACAGGCGTAGAGTATTTGCCACCTCAAGGTAGTTCATGGCGTGCAAGCAAAGAAACTATGGATATATGGTTAGCAGAAAATCGTATATATTGGGGAAAAGACGGTCAGGGTGCACCACAGCTAAAAAGATATCTTAATGAAGTTCAAAATGGTAGAGTGCCATCTACATGGTGGACTTTTGAAGAAGTTGGACATAATGATGCCGCTAATAAAGAAGTTGCTGCATTATTTAAATCAAAGACTCCTTTTGATACTCCAAAACCCTCAACTTTGATTAAACAAATGCTACAAGTTTCTACCAGTCAAAATGATTTAATCTTTGATTTTTTTTCCGGCTCAGCTACAACAGCCCATTCAGTCATGCAACTCAACAGCGAAGACAACGGCAATAGAAAATATATCTTAGTTCAACTCCCGGAAAAAACAGACGAAAAAAGCGAAGCTTACAAAGCGGGATACAAAACCATAGCAGATATCGGTCAAGAGCGTATCCGAAGAGCAGGCGAGAAGATTAAAGCAGACAATGCCAGTAAAGAGGGCATAGAAAACCTCGACATCGGCTTCAAAGTCTTTAAACTCGACAGTTCAAACATCAAAGCATGGGACAGCGACTTTGACAACCTAGAGCAAAACCTTTTAGATGCCATCGACAACATCAAAGAAGACCGCACCAACGAAGACCTGCTCTATGAAATCCTCCTAAAATACGGCTTAGACCTGACACTCCCCATAGAAGAAAAAACGATCAACGATAAACAAGTGTTTATCATAGGATACGGAGCACTCGTCGTCTGCCTCGACGATGACATCACCACCGACACCGTAGAAGCCATAGCCAAACTAAAAGAAGCGTATCAAAGCACTATCATGAGAGTAGTATTTAAAGACCAAAGTTTCAAAAACGCCGTGGTTAAAACCAACGCCTTGCAGATACTCAAACAGTTTGGGGTTGATGAAGTTGAGAGTGTGTAGAGGTATGAAATGAAAATTGTATTTTTACCTAAAGAAGATATTCAAACTCCTTTTAATAGTGAAAATAGAATTGAACTTTATCCTGATACTCCTTGGGAGTCTGCAGGACATCCATGGGACGACTATAGATTTGCAACTACTTTCAACTCTAAATTATTTTTAGGTGAGAAAACTTATGAATTATTAGATATTAAAATTTTGATTGATGGCGCATTAAGTACACATGAATTTTTTAAAAATATAATTAGAACTA
>JALWKJ010000252.1 GCA_027081495.1 Campylobacterales bacterium
CTCGATATTATGACCAAACAGTTTATAGAGATAGTCGTTATAAAAACAATCGCGTCTAAATTAAACATCACAAAGATATCCAGCTATGAGCAAAATATAACGATAGAATTTGAAAACGGCTCAAAACAGACGCTAAAAGCCCCTTCAAAAGATGATGACGACATTATAACGACTACGATGAAATTTTTATTACCGTACCGACAAAATATCTAAAAGGTTGAGATATTTAGTCGGTGCGGTAATAAGAAGCTTGTAACCGCTTTAAATTTTTTAAGCGGTTACAAATAGAAGTTAAAGACCTAAAGCTTTTATAGTCTCTTTTGTCAAAGCGCCGGTAGCGATACCTTTTGCTTTTTGAAATTTATGAAGCGCGGCTCTTGTTCTAGGACCGTAAATCCCATCGATCGGTCCGGGATTGAACCCTTGCGCTTTTAAAGCTTTTTGCACATTTAAAACGAGATTGCCGTTCATGTTGGTTTTGCAAACAACCGGCACCCACTTAAGCACGGGCTCTTCAACCTGAATTTTTTTCGTAACGGTTCTGTAAACAGGCGGTATAGGAACTCTTTTTACGCTTGCGGGCTGAACGAGCTCTTTAACCTTGACTGTTTTATAAACGGCCGGTATAACGACGGTTTTAGTCATTGCCGGCTGAGCGATAACCGTTTTTGTGATAGTTTTGTATCTTGCGGGTATAGGAACGACTTTTGTTTGCGCCGGAGTTTTCAAAACTTTTTTAGTTACGGTTTTATAAACGGCGGGAACATTTACGAGACAGAGAATTTCACCTGTTTTTCCGTCAAGTTTTTCAACGGGACCTCTTCCTTTTTTCCATGTCGTATACGCCGGTTTAACAAGAATTTTTTCGGTTACGGTTTCATAAACGGGAGGAATCGTAACGATTTTTTCTCCGGGCTCGCTGATTAAAACTTTTTGAGTTATTTTTTTATATTTTGGAGGAATCGTAACGATTTTTTCGCTTGCTTCTTTTACAAGTACCTTTTTTGTCGTCCATCTGTATTTTGCGGGTATTACTTCGACTCTTTCACCGGCTTCTTTAACAAGAACTCTCTCTTTTTGAAACTGATATTTGGGAGGCGTGAGAACTCTCGCATAACATTCGCCCGGCTTGGCGTTTGGAGGATATAAAGAAGATACGCCCGGAACCGTCACCTCTTTTACAACGGTTCTCGGTTTGGCGGCTCTAGCTTCCGCGATCGCGATCTGAAGTTGTTTGATCTGTTCATCTTTAGCGTCAAAAGCAGGCTTGACGACTTTAGTCGTTGCGGGTACCGCCGTCTCGCACTTTCTTTTTTCTGCACAGCCGCTTATGCCGACCGCAACCGCTACCGAGAGCAGTATAGGCAATTTCGCACGGGAATTTAAATTCATTGTTTTCTCCTTAAGAATTCAATAGTTGATATTATCATATATGTTTTGTTAGTATATGATAATTAATATATACTATAAAAGTTACCTAAGTTTTACTTAAGTACGCTTTAAAGATGCTATATTTTACCCTAATTTGGCATAAAATTTGCTCTTTATTTCATAAAACCATGCAAAGGGAGAGTATGAAAACAATTACGGCTCTTTTAATATCGATAATATCACTCTTTTTTAACGCGTGTACTTCACACCAGGTTGAACCGAAAATCGATCTAGGTTTACCGGCGTATGTTAAATCAGACTCTAAAGCAAACTGTGAAATGATCAAAACGGTTTCTAACGAAGGGAGTATCTACTCAAGCGGCACGACACAACTCTTTTCCGATAAAAAGGCCATGAGAATCAACGATATAGTTACGGTCATAATCAATGAAAGCGCGTTTCAATCCTCTCAAGGAGACAAAAAACTAACGGATACTTCGGTCAATAATCTTGGAGGCGGAATTTTCGGCGGCGTGGGCGCCGGAGTAGGGGCTGGGCTCGGAAAAAATGTAAATACTTTGACGGACATCAGTTTTAAAACAAACTCCAATAACAATTTTTCCGCATCAGGTACTCAATCTCGAAATGAAAAATTCAAAGCTACTATAACCGCAAGAGTCGTAAGAATTTTAGGCAATGGAAACTATTTTATAGCCGGCAGCAGAGAACTGCTGTTAAACGGAACTAAACAAATAGTAAAAATTACCGGCGTTATAAGACCCTTTGACATAGATCAATCAAATACGATAAATTCTAAATATATAGCTGACGCAAGGATATATTACGAGACGCAAGGCGACATAAGAGAATCGACAAGAAAACCTTGGGGCTCAAGGATGATAGAGTCCGTTTGGCCCTTTTAATCTGCAATATATTTATAATATTGTATGATTAATTATGGATATCGTCTCATTTTTAATCGGTTTTCTTTTATCCCTATTATTGGTAATTATAATATTTTATTATATATACTCAAATTTGGTAAATCGATATACACACTATATAACAGCTTACGAAAAAGAGAGCAGGGCGCTAAAAAACTCTTTGTCGTCTATGGAAAAAGAGCTTTTTAGATTAAAACAGAAACTAGATTTTTCCCAAGAAAAGATACTTTTTTTTCAAAAAAACCAAGAGCGGATGAAAGAGGAGTTTGAACATATAGCAAGAGAGGTGATCGAAAAAAAGAGTGAAAACATCTCTCAGTATCAACAAGACTCTTTAAAGCTTCTTTTAACGCCTTTTGCTAAAAATATCAAAGATTTCCAATCAAAAGTCGAATCGTTTTACATAAACGAGACAAAAGAGAGATTTTCACTGATAAAAGAGATCCAAACACTTAAAAATCTGAATGAAAAAATATCAAAAGACGCGATTAATCTGACAAACGCGCTAAAAGGAGACAATAAACTCCAAGGCGATTGGGGTGAAATGATACTTCAAAAACTTCTTGAGAGTTCCGGTTTGGTAAGAGGGCGGGAATACGAAATACAAAAATCGTATAAAGATAGCAAAGGTAAAATTTCAAGACCGGATGTGATTATACATCTACCCGATAAAAAAGAGGTAATTATAGACTCAAAAGTCTCTTTAAACGCATATGAACGCTATCATAACTGCGACGAGGATGAAAAAGAGGGCTTTATAAAGGCTCATCTGGACTCGATATATATGCATATTAAAAAATTGAGCGATAAAGAGTATGAGAGGCTAGACGGCGTTAAAAGCCTTGATTTTGTTCTTATGTTTATTCCCATAGAGGCGGCTTTTATGGCGGCGGTAAACGCCGATAAAAACCTATATGAAAAAGCTTATCAAAAAAATATTATTATCGTTTCGCCCTCAACGCTTCTTGCCGTTCTAAGAACGATAGAACATTCATGGAGATATGAGTATCAAAACAAAAATGCAAAAATTATAGCAAAAAAGGCGGGGGATCTTTACGAAAAGTTCAACGGTTTTATAGAGAGCTTACAAAATATAGAAAAATCTTTGAAAAAAGCCCAAGAAGCTTACGACGATGCGTACAAGAAACTAAGCAGCGGAAAAGGAAACCTCCTCACAAGAGCCAAAGAGCTGAAAAAGATGGAGGGAATCGAGTATAAAAGAGGGTTGAAATAGCAAATGTTTTTTCAAGAGAATATATATTATGTTAACCAATATATATTTATCCGCATAATATATCACTTGCCAAGACAAAAACTAGCGAACATTTTATCCAAAATTTCATCTCTATAAAACGGTTTTGTTATAGATGAAACATGACCGATAGCTTCGTTTATTTCATAAGCGAAAAGCTCGAGTTCTCCCTCGTTTAGATGAGAAAACGAGTTTTTTATCGCTAAAGAGGCTTTCATCGTAGCGTCGTTTTGCCTTTTTGTTATAAGAAGGATATCTTGATCCGAATTTTTAGTATCGAGAATATTTTTGAGAGTTTTTATAACTATATCCGCGCTCTCTTTCGCGCTTATTTCAAGCGGTTTAAATTCGCTCAATTTTCGTGTTTCGAACTTTTTTCCCAAATCTTTTTTATTTAAAACCGCGATTATCTCTTTGGAGTCTTTATACTCTTTTAACAACTCTAAAATCTCGTTATCGTTTTCGTCGAATTTTTCGCTAATATCAAAAAGGGCGATGATTATATCCGCCTCTTTTGCTGCTTTTATAGACCTTTTTATACCGATTTTTTCTATCTTATCGCCGCTTTGTCTGACACCCGCCGTATCGACGATTTTTACTAGATGCGTTGCTATGTTTATATTTTCTTCTATCGTATCTCTTGTGGTTCCGGCTATTTCGCTTGTTATGGCTCTTTCATAACTTAAAAGAGAGTTTAAAAGAGAGCTTTTGCCGACATTCGGTTTACCGATGATCGCTACTTTAAATCCCTCTATGATTCCCGCCCTACTCTCGCTTATTCGTACGCTTCTTTGTAAGGTATTATAGACATATTTAAGTTTTTTTTCTATCTCTTCTTGCAGCTGTTTTGGCAAATCTTCTTCGGCATAATCGATATTTACTTCGACAAACGCCAAAATCTCCACCAACTTGTCGCGAAGCTCATCGACGAATTTTTGCAGTTCTCCTTTTAATTGGGCTGAAAGTATTTTTGCGGCTTCTACGCTTTTACTCTCAATGAGTTTTGCGGCGGCTTCCGCCTGCGAAAGATCCATTTTGCCGTGTATTACCGCTCTTTTAGTAAATTCGCCCCCTTTTGCGACTCTAGCGCCGTAAAAAAGGCATGCGTCTATAATTCTTGCGGCGGTTACAAAACCTCCATGTGATTGAAATTCTATGACATCTTCGCCCGTATAACTTCTAGGAGCTTTAAAATAGATAACGATCGCTTCGTCTATAACGAAAGATTCTTGATCATAAAGCGTGCATAAATGGGCGTAACGGATTTTAAATTTATCTTTTTTGGTAATTTTTTTTGCTATATTTATAGCATTTTGACCGCTCAAACGGACTATGGAGATTCCTCCTACTCCGTGAGCCGTCGCGATTGCGCAAATAGTGTCGTCTATAATCAACCCTTTTTATACTCGTTTACGATTATGATTTTTTTACCGTTTTTAAGAGTGCGGATAGCGACATATTTATCGGGATATCTTTTGCGTAAATTCTCAAGAGCCAATTTTACCAATATTCCGTCAAGCGGCTTTGTTTGCGCCCTGCCCTGTTGTTTGATTTTCTCGTCAAGAGTATTTAGATAACTTTCTATCATCGTCTCTTGCGACTCTAAAAAGGAAGCTATTTCAAGAGTCGAAGAGAGATTGTATTTTATCTTTATCCAATTATATATGATATACGAGAGCGCTTTGTATCTGTAGCCCTCTTTTCCTATAAGAAGCGCGGCGTCCTCTCCGTCAATCTTTATATATACGCCTTTATCGTTTTGCAAAATTTTTACTTCACTTACATACGCCTTAAAACAACTGTTTTCTAAAAGTTCGCTTAGGCCATTTGTTAACTCTTGCTCAACGATCTTCGAGTCGCTTTTAGAAAATATTTTTCTTTTATGTTCAAGCTTTTTTTCTTCGTCGGCGGATTTGTCTTTATATTTGGCGTTTATGATAGCCTCTTTTGCGAAAAAACCGAAAAAACCGCGCGAAGGGGATTGAAGAATGTCGATCTCAAGATCTATAATTGAACAATCAAGTGCAACCGAAGCTTTTTTATAAGCTTCTTCAAGAGTTTGCGCAACTATCTTGATCATACGCTTTTTCCTTCTTTTTTGGCTTTTTCTTTAGCAAAGAGCGAATTTACATAATACTGCTGAGCTACGCCGAATAGATTGTTAACAAACCAATACAGAGTTAACCCCGCCGGGAATGTAACGAAAAAGAACATAAATATCAGCGGCAAAAACTTCATGATCTTCTCTTGCATAGGATCGGTAAAATTTGTCGGAGTTATATGCTGCTGCCAAAACATCGTTGCGGCCATCAACACCGGAAGAATAAAATAAGGATCCATAGCCGATAGATCATGTATCCAGCCTGTCCAAGGGGCGTGTTTTAACTCTACGGCGTTTAGCAAGACGCGATATATCGCAAAAAATACCGGAATCTGAAGCAGCATAGGCAAACATCCGCCCATTGGGTTGGCATTGTGCTTTTTATACAACTCCATCATTTTGGCGTTCATTTTTTGTGGATCGCCTTTATATTTCTTTTGAATCTCTTTTACTTTCGGAGAGAGCTCTTTTAATCTATTCATAGATACCATGCCTTTGTATGTCAAAGGAAAAAGCACTAATCTCAATAGTATCGTTATTATTACGATAGCCCAACCCCAGTTGCCGACAAAGTTATAAATCGATTTTAAAAGTATAAACATAGGCTTTGCCAAAAATGTAAAAAATCCATACTCTATTATATCGGACATTCTCGGATCGATCGAGTTTAATTTATCATGCTCCTTCGCGCCCGCGTAACCGCTTAACTCCAGCGAACCCGATCCTCTGACAAACGCCAGAGGATCGTCGTTTGCGTCTTTTGTTATATATACATCGAAACCGTTTTTAAAATCGTAAAACGAAGTCGTAAAATACCTATCGTTTGCCGCCAAAATATTGGCTTTCATAAAAACTTCGTTTCCTTTCGCGTCGCCGTCTTCTATCGTTTCGATAGTGCCGTCGGCTTTTCGTATCAGAACTCCTTTGAAAGTGTACATATCCGCATGTTGATCGGGTCTAAAACCGGGACTTATATAATACTCTACATCTTTATTTAACGAGACTAAAATTTTGTAAGTTCCGTTTGGCAAAAAAGTGATCTTCTTATTTACGGTTACTTTGCTCAATTTTTGAGTAAGCGTAACGCTCATCTCTTTATCGGTTACGATAACGGAATCTTTATCGGCGGTATATGGCGTTTTGAAAGCTTCATCGTTTAAAGTCGGATCGCTAAAACGAATTTCAAACGGTTTTACCGGCGCGGCGGCGGATACTAGATTTGGAAGTTCTCCCTCTTGAGTTTTAAATTTCTCTATCAAAACCTCGAATTTCGAAAATCTTCCAAGAGAATCGATTTGCGCTTGAAAAGCGTCGGTTTTTATATTGACGATATTATCTAGCGAACTTAAACCGCTTTTTTGTGAAATGTCGTTTTGAGGAGCGCTTTTTGAAACGGGCGCGCTTTTATCCGAAATAGCCGGCGCGGCGTTATTGTTGATTTTATTTGCCGACTGCGTCGTTTGCGTCTGATTTATATCGCGCTTTATCGGAGTCGGTTTTGGAACCGTTAAATCATAAACTATAAAAAATAAAAAGCTAAGTGCAATCGCGAGTATCATGCGTTGCTGTTGTGTCATTTTGTCAAGCAAAGTCAATTCCTTTTGAATGTTTTGATAAGATAAAAATAGTCGCCCTCTTTTGGAACAAACCAAAATTGTACAATAATCTTTTTTGCATCTGCGTTATGATAACAAACTCTCTTAGAATTTAAGCTCTTTTTTACAACGGGATAGTCTATTCCGCCTCTAAAAAGCTGATTGCACCGAAGAATTCTAAACAGACTTAGCCCAAAGGCTTTAAAGAGAGAATTTTTTTCAAACTGCCATTTCGCATACTCCGAGCAGGTTGGATAATATCTGCAGCTGCCGTAACTAAACAGCGTAAAAAATTTTTGATAAAGAGTTAAAAAAAACAGTGCGATCTTTTTCATCTACTCTTTTAGCGCTCCTATTTTTTTCAGCGCGTAACGAATATCTTTTTTTAAATGCTCATATTCCATATCCAAAATATCTTTTTTGGCTACAAATATAAAAACTCCCTCGCCTATCTTTTCGTGCAACTCGACAAAAACGGCGCGAAGGCGTCTTTTCGCAAAATTTCTCTTTACGGCGTTGCCGATTTTCTTGCTAACCGTAAAACCGACCTTTTTATACTTTTGTTTTTTAAAAAAAACTATGCAAGAGCGAACATGCTTTTTTGCCGAGTTATTGTAAAAATATCTAAATTCAGAGTTTGTTTTAAGAGTTCTAAAATCCTTTAAACGGCTAATCTTTTTCTACCCTTTGCTCTTCTTGAGCGAATAACTCTTCTTCCGTTTTTGGTTTTCATTCTAGCTCTGAAACCATGCGTTCTTTTTCTTGGGGTATTGTGCGGTTGATATGTTCTTTTCATTCTATTTTTCCTTATTTTATCTATTTTTGAGCATCGCAAAGCCCCTCTTTAGGACCTGCGTGATGCCGTTTGGTTGCGGATTGTACAAAAAGAGAGCTTAAAATAGTTATAAAGCCTCTTTCGCCTCTTTTAAAGCCTCTATAAGTTCATCCAGATTCTCATACGGTATATGAGCTTTCCAATCGGGTTCTTCGGAATCCGCCTTTAACGATATACCTATACTTACTACGGGTTTTGAACCCTGTCCGTAAGGCTCTTCGATTTTACATATGGAGATCTCTCCGTCTTTTGTTCCCGCTAATCTGAAAGATTTTAATATTTTATTTTTTCCACTCATGTTTTTCCTCTTTAACTTTTTAATAATTTTGCGATTTTCGCCTGTAATTTAAGCCACTCTTTGTGCCTAATCAGCGGAAAACCGCTATAGATATCCTTTTTTTTCACCGATTTCGTTACGCCGCCTCTTGCCGCGATCGTAACGAAATCGCCGATCTCAAGATGTCCCGCCGTTGCGCTTTGTCCGCCCATGAC
>JALWKJ010000253.1 GCA_027081495.1 Campylobacterales bacterium
CTGTTATACTCGTAAGCATAAAAGAGGTGTGGCAAACTAAAAAAGGAAATTAGAATGGTTTACAAAACAATTTCATTATCATTACTATTAACTATAGCTCTAGGTATGTCAGCCTGCGGAGGCGGCGGTAAAAAAGCCGATGATTTAAACACGACGGGAAGCGATCCGGTAGCCGACACAAACCCTCCGGTATTTGCGGCAGATAGCGTTACAAACAGAAGCATCGAAGAAAACGGCGCAAAAGAGATAGCGACCTATACTATTAGCGATGAAAGTATCGTAAATTTTGAATTACAAGGGAGCGACGCCGATGATTTTTCACTTGGGGTAAATATCGTTGATTCGAAATATAAAATAACCTTGAAACTTAAAGACAAACCCGATTTTGAAAAAAAAGAGAGTTACAATGTCACTCTAGTCGCGACGGACGAACATGGAAACAGCGCAAGTAAAGATATAACGGTAAATGTTACCGATCAACCTTTTGCCTTTAATGTTACGGGAAACATGTCTCCAACGGTTGCAGGCGGTACAAACACGCTTGAACTAGCGACCGAAGAGGCAAAATCCGATGTCACATACCAGGTGATAGGCGCAAATTTTACACTCAACGGCAATACCGTTACATTTACGGCTCCGGCATATGTTGATGGTGGAAACAATACCTATATCGCACTTGTAACCGCAAACGACGGCAATAGCGATATAGGACTTACTATAAAAGCGTCCGTCATAAAAGACGCGAATGCAACGCCCGATGTCAAAACATATCTGTTAAAAAGTAGAAAAGATATAAATATTAACTCGGAAGCTTTGCCTTATGAGCAATACCAATATACATATGACACCGACGGTTATCTGGTCGAGATGATCGAAACCGGAACCAATATCTCTACACCGCAGCGAACGAGATTTGAATACTCCGACGACCACAAGATAATGAAAGGCTACAGAATGCCCGATAACAAACTAAAAAGTATCAGGGTATTTGCGGATAAAAAAACAAATAAATCAAAAGTAGTCGCCGATATCGATCTTCGACTCTCAAGCGATCAATACACCCATTATATGACATATGTCCAAGATACCGCCGCGCTGAAGAAAAATAGGCACTTGGTCAAATATATCCACGGACTTGAGTTTTCTCAGAAAAAAGTTGAGCTATATGTCTATAACGACAGCGATCAACTCAGTAGAATCTTGACAGGTTCATATGAAGTCGGCTTTGATGCTTTGGTAGCCACGACGGACGCTCAACTTGAAAGTCCAAACGCTCCTTCGGGCGGATTTCCTTCGGGTGATATAAAACTAAGCACAGATCAGCTAAACAGCTTAAATAGCGGAACTTTACCCGTAAGCATAAGTCATGAAACAACATACATATATGATAACGGTAAATTGAGCGAACGAAAATATTTCGGTTACAAAGTAGATAAAACACAAAGCGATACGGTAAATGTCACTTACTTTAATGACGGGGCGATTAAAGAGATAAAAAGCGCTGATCATACGATTAAATACGACACTGACAGTTTATTAAAAGATATAGACGATGACTATAAATATAGTTATACTCAAAGCGGCAATGAATTGACCGTTACGGTTAAAAACGGAATTAAAACCGTTACAACTTATATATTTGAGGAGGAGTGAGATGGCAGGATAATGAATCTGAAGATATAGGAGTGCAAGAATCGGTGGATGGGTGCGCTAAGTGAGCGTTAAAATTTAAAAAAACAACAAATTTAAAAAAAAGGATATAAAATGGCAATTATTAGAAATGACAAAAGGGATATGCATGAAGATCAGACTTCCGTACAGGGAAATGTATTTAAAAATGACAAGCCTTCCGTAGCTAACCCAGATCTACATGTTGTAGTAGGATCTTTGTGGTCAGACTATGCAGGTGCACTTGACGGTAACGGGGAATTCGGTAAACTTGTAATTGATGAAAATGGTAACTACACCTATACTTTAACTAAAGATATGAATTATCTTGGAGATGGTGTTGATGTAGTTGATAAATTTACATTTATTGAAGAATATTATGAAGGTGGCGTCCTAAAAAGTAAACGAAGAGAGATAAGAATAGATATTCATGGTAAAAATGATCAACCTCTAATTTCAGATGTATCTGTTTCTGCCTATGAGGGTGGTAATTTTGCAGGAGACACGAGCGTATTATCAAGTGTAAATCCTGATGTAAACTTTGTAGGTCAATTAACTCTCGGTGATATCGATCCCAACACTCCTGGCATACAAACTGATGTTGATACAGGAGATACGCACAGATTTCATAAAGTTGTAAATTCTGTCAAAGTTGACTCAAATAATGTTGACAAAAAGCTTTTAACAGGTGTTGATGTAACTGTGAATCCTGATGGTACATATACTGTAACCGGAGATTTCGATGCATTATCAGTTGGAGATACCGCAACTGTTACCTTCCAATACGAAGTTATAGATAGATCAATAGCCGGTTCAACAACTCCAAGTGATCCAAAAACAGTAACTTTAACTGTAATTGGTCAAAATGATACTGTATCAATTATAGACGATACAATTACAACTTACGACCAATTAATAGATGGGGATATTTATAAATCGATCTTGGAAAATGACGGTCACTATGAAGGTGGAGTAAAGGTTAATGATGTAGATGTCAATGATAAGCTTACTATCGCAAGTACTGGATTTCATGACCTTCAATTTTACAAGGAAGGAGGTTCTATATCTGTTGACAATGCGGCAAGAACCCTACAATACACTCCTGGTAGCGGAGGGGCGATAGCAAAAGATCATTTTTCTTTTTACTATCAAGGTACAGATGGTCACACAGATCCAATAGGTTCGGCAGTAGCTGAATTTGCAATGAAAAATAAAGACGACAAAGATATAGATTGGTATCAGTTCGGTGATAACGGAGACGATACGCTAAATGGTATAAAAGGCGCAACAAATGTACTCTCCGGTATGGGCGGTAATGACTATATCGAAGGTAAAGAAAAAGGCGATATCCTTTACGGTGGTGCCGGTGATGACGAAATGCAAGGCGGATGGGGTAATGATATCTACAAAGCGGGTAAAGGAACTGACGGTATGGTAGATTCAAGAGGTGCAGATCTTTATGTATTCTCAAAAGGTGACGGAAGAAATACAATAGATGATGCAGATCTAGAAGTCTATACCGACGCGATGGGTCATCCGGATATAAATTTACGAAACTACTCAAATGTTGTAGAAGTAGCAAAACTAGTAGATCCAAATATTGAAGATAATATGAATTTCTTGGAGCGTTTTGCAGATGTAGATACTGTTAGATTCGATAAATCTGTCGATAAAAGTAAAATTGCAATCTTCCAAGAAGATGGTCAATATGGTTCACTTCTGATTAAATATTCAGAAAATGCCGACGATAAAATATCTATAGGCTGGCAGAAAGAAGACCATTACGGTATTGAGAAAATTGAAGCAGCTGATGGTACTTACCTTACTAAAGCAGCTCTAGACAGAATTGCAACTGAAATATCAACTTACGATATTGATGCGAATACTGCCGGAATTCAAACTGCACAAAGTGTTCAAGATGTACAAAACAATGAACACCTTATGGCTTTTATTGCCGGGCAATGGGCTTAATAGTTTCAGAGCAAAGAAATTTCACTCCTTACGGCTATGACCACTACTTTGGCGAGCGTGGTCATAGTTTCAGAGCAAAGGAATCTTTTCCTTCGCTCTATGCTATCATAAAAAAATTAAAATAGTTTAATAATACACTAAAAAATTAGATTATTTAAATAAATTTATATTTTTTTTAAGTTTAAAAAAGATATCCTTCTTTAGATAAGATTTTTTACTATCTTTAACTAACGGAGTGGATAACTTTTGAAATATATAATAATATTTACTTTTTTAACACTAACGACGCTTTTCTCAAACGATGAAATAGTGTTGATAGATAATACGCAAAGTACACTCTCGGAAGTAGAGTCTCTGCCTGACGCGACACTTTTAGATGTACCCGAGGATACCGACAGCCGACAACAAGAGATTGTATATTGTCAAAACAACGATGACTTGGATATAAACTCCCTACCCGATGCCACCGTAGTAGAAGTCATTGAACCTGATGAAGAGATAGCGATTGAAACAAACTCTTCTATAGATTTGGATTCTATTCCCGACGCTACGGTGATAGAAGAAAATGTTGAACCGACCTTACCTTCTAAACCGATTGAAACAAAAATAACCTTGGAAAAAAACACTACAAAGATAGATAAAGTTATCTCGATAGCCGATCAAAATTCAACCAAACAAACTCCAGAGCAACCCGATCAAAATATAAGCAACATCATTATCGTCAAAACACTTGACAACTCTTCTCAATCGATTAACGATGAAAACCAAAAAGAGAAGATAGATTTCTGGCGGCTTTTGGATCAAACGCTTTTAAACTCCACCGCGCTAATACTAAAAAAATACGATATCGCGATCACTAAAGAAAATATGCAAATCATAAAAAGTCAATACTATCCGAATATCTCCCTAACTTATGCCGGCGAATACTATCACTCGTATGAAAAAGGAGACGCTAGTATCAGCGGCTCTTATTATCCCAGCTATTCTCAGTTTAGAGATTCCGCGGGGTTAAGTTTACAATATGAACTCTATAGGTTCGGAGCGACGGATCTGTTAATGGAGATCAGCCAAAAAGAACTCGATATTATCAGAAGCGAACTGGCTTTGACGGAAGAGGAAGTATCGAAAAAATTACTTGAATATTTTAGGCAAGCTTTAAAATCGCAAGAGCTTATAAAATATAAAGAGAAAATGAGACTTATTCAAGATACGATTTTACAAAAAAAACGAAGATTGTACGAAGTCGGAAAAATGACAAAAATAGTTCTGGCAAAAGATGAACTCTCGATGGCGAATATCGAACGGGAGATATTAAAACATAAGCTGGATTTTAAGAATGCCGTTAAACGAATACAAATTCTCTCAAACATAAAATTAAATCCAAACGATATAGAATTTGTCATGATTGAACCGAAACATTGCGAAACAAAAAGCTTCGAAGAGAGTATGCTGGCAAAAAATCTGCAACTTAAGATAGAAAAACAATCTCAAGAGATAGAATTGCTGAAAAAAGACGATTTTCCCGGATTTTACCTTGATAGCGGCTATAGATTTTACGGAGCCGATGAAAATAATTTTCTTCAAACCGTACAAAACCTTGAGAGAAATAGTTGGAATGTAGGAATCTCGGTTAGATGGAACTTGTTTGACGGACACAAAACCGATGCAAAGATCACCAAATCGAAACTCAAACTTCAAAAACTGATAGAACAGTACAAGCTGGCAAAATTGGATTTTGAATCAAGAGAGAAGAAAAGAGAACTATTAAAGAAAACTTTCGATAAGATATTACAAGCTGAGTCTAAGATAATCGATCAAACATTCCAACAGGAAGAGATGTATGCAAGACTACAATCCGCGGGTCAAATAGATACGATTCAGCTTGACTACATAGAAATAAACAAATTAAAAAATGAATTAAGCTTTAAATTGAGCGTTATAGACAAAGTTTATGAAACAGTTTCAAGTGAGTTAATTATTTAAAGGATTTTGATGCATACGGCATTGATAGCACTAGATATTGCGGGAAATTTAAATCAAGTCAACATTGACAGCAGAAGCATCGTAAAAGAGTATGCCATAGAGGATGGTAAAGAACCGACCATAGAAGAGCTTGCGCGTATCGCAAAAAAAGAGAGCTTCAGGATATCTATAAAAAAACTATCTATCGATAAATTGGTCGAAAATTATCCGATGCCGATAATTTGTCTTATGAAAAACGGCGAATATCGGGCGATTCTCAGGGCAAACAAAGCAAAACGGGAACTTTTGATTTACGATCCCCACCAAAACAAACCGGTGCTTGTAAGCTATACGGATTTCATAAAAGATTTTTCACAAAAAAGCCTCGTACTAAAACACAGGATATTTTCAGATAAAATCAAATTTGGTTTCGGCTGGTTTATAAAAGAGATTTTAAACTATAAAAAAATCATTTTCGAAGTTCTTCTCGCTTCATTTGTAATCCAGCTTTTTGGACTCGTAACTCCTCTGTTCACACAGGTAATACTCGATAAAGTTTTAGTTCACCACTCTATAAGCACGCTTGATGTACTGGCTATCGCGTTTTTGGCTGTTACGGTTTTTGATTTTTTGTTAAATTATATGCGAAATTATGTTTTTGTTCACACTACATCCAAAATAGACGCGAAACTAGGCGCAAAACTCTACCATCATCTGCTGGCTCTTCCATTTGGGTATTTTGTCGTTAGACAAGTCGGTAATATTATTGCAAGAGTAAGGGAATTGGATCAAATAAGAAGCTTCATAGCCAACAAGTCCGTAACGGTGCTTTTGGATGTACTTTTTAGTTTCGTATTTTTGGCCGTTATGTTTTTATACAGCGTCCATTTGACATTTATGGTTATGGGATTTGTTTTTGTTATCGGAATAATCTACTTTTTCGCTACGCCGAATTTCAGAAAAAGACTTGATGAAAAGTTTGAGATGGGAGCGGAACAAAACTCATTTCTTGTAGAATCCGTAACGGGAGTGGAAACGGTAAAGTCTCTCGCTCTTGAAGGCGCTATGCAAAAACGCTGGGAAGACAAGCTTGCCGACTACATAAGCGCCGGATTTAAACTAAGTAATTTCGGTTTTCTTCTAGGCGGGCTTTCGGGCATGCTTCAAAAACTTATGACGATATCTATACTATATTTCGGCGTATTGATGGTTATTAAAGGAGATTTATCCGTAGGTCAACTAATCGCTTTTCAAATGTTCGCAAACCAGTTTAGCGGACCGGTTTTACGACTTGTAAATCTTTGGAACGAGTTTCAGCAAACTCTTCTCTCCGTCGATAGACTAGGAGATATTTTAAATACGCCGACTGAACAAAAAAACGAAAAAGCGATCACTCTTTCACAGATCAAAGGAAATATAGCCTTTAACAAAGTCAGTTTTGCTTATAAACCTGGTTCTTCAATGGTTTTAAAAGATTTGTCGTTTAGCATACAAGCGGGTATGAGCGTCGGCATAATAGGACGAAGCGGCAGCGGAAAAAGTACGGTTACCAAAATTATACAGCGCCTATATATGCCAAACGAAGGTGTCGTTTTTGTTGACGGTGTAGATATAAGACACTTTGACCCAAAATGGTACAGAACTATGATCGGGGTTGTTTTACAGGAAAATTACCTCTTTCGCGGCACCATCAAAGAAAATATAGCTATGGCAAGACCGAACGCGTCTATGGATGAGATTATTCATGTCGCAAGAATTTCGGGAGCCGATAGTTTTATATCCGAATTTCCGGAAGGTTACGATACCGAAGTCGGAGAGAGAGGATCGACGCTTTCGGGCGGACAGAGACAACGAGTGGCGATAGCCAGAGCGCTTTTGGTAAATCCCCGCATATTGATTTTCGATGAAGCTACATCCGCGCTAGATTACGAATCGGAAAAGATAATCAACGCAAATCTTGTAAATATAAAAAAGGGGCGGACAACTATCATAATCGCACATAGATTATCAACCGTAAAAGATTGTGATGTAATCATAGCGATGGACAAAGGACAGATAGTTGAAGCGGGAACACATGAGGAACTGATGAAAAGAAAAGGATATTATCACCATCTCTATTCACAGCAGTCCATTTAAAGCGAGGAGACTTTTAGTTGAAAAGTACAAAAGATAAAAATAGGTTCAGACCGCATTTAGTCGAGATTGAAGAGAGACCGATCAGCCCGCTTGGGAGACTGATACTATGGTCGATACTCATATTTATGGCGTTGACCGTTTTATGGCTTTTTTTCGGAAAAACCGATGTTGTGGTAAGCGCGCGGGCAAAAGTCATTCCCCTAGGAGACATTAAAATACTACAACCGCTCTCTACGGGCTCGGTTAGAAAAATATATGTTAAAGAGGGAGACTTCGTAAAAAAAGGCGATCCTATCATAGAAATCGATCCTACGGTCGAAGAAAGCAATATAGAGGCGAAAAAAGATATTCTATCACAACTGGAACTTGAAGTCGCCAAAATCAAATCTATATTAAATAAAACACCTTTTCAAATACCTCCCGGGACAAATCCAAAAACCGCCGCGCTCATAACAAACGCTTACGATACCCAACTACAAACCATACAAGAACAAAACAAACAGATAGACGAACAGATAAAACAGCTAAATGAACAAATCAGCTCAACACAAATCGAAAAAAACAGGATGGAACAGTTTTACAGACTCGGTATTCAAGAAGAAAGAAGATTAAAAAAAGTACTGGATATCATCGCTAAAAACGATTACTACAAAATCCAAAAACAAAATCTAAACTATAAAAACGAAATACAAAAGTTAACTCACAATATAGAAGGATTAAAGAGAAGACTCGATGAAATAAACATGAAAAGAACTCTAATAACGCAGGATTTTAGAAATAGAAATTTTGCTGATTTGGTAGAAAAAGAGAAAAAAATCATCGCTTACCGATCTGAGA
>JALWKJ010000254.1 GCA_027081495.1 Campylobacterales bacterium
TTCAGAGATTAACATTTGTCTTTTTAAATAACTCGTCTAAAACTACGCTCTCTTCGAGCTTTTAGACATCCCCTTCTTCGTTGGGAGCAGAATTATATACAACTAACGCTTAGGATCGGCTTAAATAATAATAATTATTACTTAATATTTACTTTACTTCGATTTTAATATAATAAAATAATATTTTATTAACTTTTTTTGTGTACTTTCTCTACAACCTTTGCAAGACTTTCTTCACTCTTTTCATTTATATGGATATCATCGGCAGTTAAAATACCCGCTTTTGGATCAATAAAGACGGCACGATCAAATTTCTGCTCACTTTTTGCAACAATAACGGAGACTGTTGCATCACCCGAAACATTAACGGCGGTTCTTATCATATCAAGCAATCTATCGACACCGAGGATTAAGCCTATTCCTTCCACGGGAAGACCTACTTGCGTAAACACCATTGAAAGCATAATAAGTCCTACGCCGGGTACTCCCGCCGTGCCGATTGAAGCTAAGACACTCATCATTATAACCGTCAAATATCCGCTCAACCCAAGATCGACTCCATATGCATTGGCTATAAATACCGTAGCTACTCCTTGCATGATGGCTGTTCCGTCCATATTTATAGTAGCGCCAAAGGGCACGGTAAATGACGCTACGGAGTTATTGACTCCAAGTCTTTCCGTAACGGTACGAAGCGTAACCGGAATCGTAGCGTTTGAACTGGATGTACTAAACGCAAATATCTGTACATCACGAAGCTTAAGCAACATAGTTTTTATACTAAGCCCGGTAAAAAGTTTAAATATCCCCATCAATGTTATAAAAAGATGAACCATTAAAGCGATAATAAGAACCGCGACATAACCGGCTAGATTTATCAATAGATCAAGTCCTAGATTTGAGATAGCTTTAGCTATAAGTGCAAATACCGCATATGGTGCAACCGCCATTATAATGTTTACCATATTCATCATCACTTCATTCATGATCTCAATCGCACTTACAAGAGGCTTAGCCTTTTTTCCGACCATCAATATGGAGATTCCCAATAATATAGAAAAAAATATGATCTGCAGCATCTTTCCTTCCGCCATAGCGTCTATAATATTTGAAGGAATAATATCGATCAACACCGAATTAAGAGGCGGGGCTTCTTTTGCAATGAAAGTCGCTTCTGTAGCCAAATTTACGCCCTCTCCTACCGCGCTTGCTACGGCAATGGCTATCGCAACCGCAATGGCTATCGCAGTAGTAAGAATATATAGCGCAAACGACTTGGCACCGACTTTTCCAAGTTGATTTATATCTCCTATGCCTAAAACTCCCGTTATGAGAGAAAAAAGCACAAGCGGAACAACAAGCATCTTTAACGCGGTGATAAACATCGTTCCAATTACATGAAAAATCCCACCTACTATATACTCTTCTACAAAACTTCCCTGTTCATTTAACCCTAATGCATTTATAACAAGACCCGTAACAATACCGGCAATCATACCGAGTACGACTTTGGTCGTAAGAGTCATTTTTCTCTTTTTCATATATATAATCCTAATATTTATTTGGTGCGGTAATAAACAAGTTATCATAGCTTACAGAGAGTTAAAAACTACAAAAATTACTCAAAGAAACTTTAAGTTTATAATAAAAATTATCGATTGATAATTTATTTCTTTTTAAGGATTTATGTATTATTATTCAACTTCATAAATTCATAGTTTATAAAAAATTTTAAAGGAGAATAAATATGAATAAAAAAATAATGATTTCTTTAGCCGTTTCAATGGCTTTCACGGCTGGCGCATCGGCTCAAACTTTGATACAAACGGCAAAAAATGCCGGTTTAAAACCTATCCCAAGCGATAAAAAAGCTTTGATGAAACTAATAGACAATCCTAAAAACCCCATAACCGACGAAAAAGTCGAACTCGGTAAAAAACTCTATTTTGATCCAAGACTATCAAAAAGCAATCTTATAAGTTGTAACACTTGCCATAACCTAGCTATTGGGGGCGTTGACGGGGTAAGTGCGGCTATCGGTCATAAATGGACGGCAAATCCGCATCACTTGAATTCACCTACGGTTTATAACGCCGTGTTTATGGATAAACAGTTTTGGGACGGCAGAGAACCTGATCTCGAAGCCCAAGCTCAAGGTCCTATGCAGGCTGCGCCTGAAATGGCTATATCCAAAGAGATGGCAGTAAAAAGAATAAGCTCTATGCCCGAATATGTAAAAGAGTTTAAAAAAGCATACAAAGACGGAAAAATTACATTTAAAAAAATCGCCGATACGATCGGACTTTTTGAGAGAACGCTTGTAACTCCTTCGCCTTTTGACAAATTTTTGGAAGGCGATAAAAACGCGCTTACAAAGACGCAAAAAGAAGGACTTAAAATCTTTATAGATAAAGGTTGCGTAAGCTGCCATACAGGTGTGGGAATCGGTGGAAGTATGCAACCCTTTCCGGCCGTAAAACCGTATAAATATGCAAACATAGGCGATTTTAAAGGCGATAAAGAGTCAAGAGTAAAAACTCCGACTCTTAGAAATATAACAGAAACAGCGCCTTATTTTCATAACGGAGCCGTATGGTCTCTCGATGAAGCTATTAAAATCATGGGAGAAACTCAACTTGGCATAGACTTAAACGATAAAGAGATTAGCGCAATTAAAACTTTTCTAACATCTCTTACGGGTAAAAAACCGGATATAAAATATCCTATGCTTCCGGCGGTAACATCAAAAACACCGAAACCGGACGCTAAATAGATCTCTTTTTTTGCAGGCTTACCTAAAAAAATAAGCCTGCAATGAACTTCAATTTTTAAAACCCCAACACCCTTCCTTGACTTATATCAATCATAAAACAGCATAATAATAGTAAAATATACCCCGTAGTAGGATATTTTAAAAATAAGGAGGTATGCGATGAAATCAATCGTAAAGAGACTATCGTTAATCGCGATAGGCGCTATGGTTGGTGTAACGCTTGGCAGTGCATCAACGGAACTTGAAAAAGTAATGAAAGAGCGAGGACTTTCTCAACAAGATCTGCTGGCTGCCGCCAAGACATATACACCAAGTGGAGGAAGAGACAAATATATAGTTTTTAGTTCGGGCGGTCAATCCGGGCAAGTGATTGTATATGGCGTCCCTTCTATGAGGATTTTAAAGTATATCGGCGTATTTACTCCCGAACCTTGGCAAGGATGGGGTTATGACGACGATACCAAAAAAATACTCGCCGAAGGAAATATAAGAGGTAAAAAAATCACTTGGGGTGATACTCACCATCCCGCAATCTCGGAAACCGACGGAGTTTACGACGGTAAATGGCTTGCCATTAACGATAAAGCCAACCCTCGTTTGGCAATCATAGATCTAAGCGACTTTGTTACAAAACAGATAGTCGTCAATCCCGTATTTAAATCCGATCACGGAGGAGCATTTTTTACTCCAAACTCTGAATATATCATAGAAGCATGTCAATACGGCGCGCCTTTTGATAATAACTATCATCCGATAGAAGAGTATAAAGAGACTTATCGCGGCGGCGTCACTATGTGGAAATTCGATCATGATAAAGGTAGAATCCAACCTGATAAATCTTTTACAATTGAAATGCCGCCGTATATGCAAGATCTCTCCGATGCCGGTAAAGAAGTAAGTTACGGATGGGGATTTACAAATTCATTTAATTCCGAAATGTACACCGGAGGTATTGAAAAAGGTCTTCCGCCGTTTGAAGCGGGTATGAGTAGAAACGATACCGACTTTTTACATATTTACAACTGGAAAAAACTCGCCAAACTTGCAAAAGACGATAAAAATGTAAAAATCATAAATAATCACAGAGTCGTTCCTATAGATGTAGCCGTTAAAAACGACGCGCTATTTTTGATTCCAGAACCCAAATCTCCTCATGGCGTAGATGTAAGCCCCGACGGCAAATATATAGTGGTTTGCGGCAAACTAGACACTCATGCTACGGTCTATTCTTGGGAGAAAATTCAAAAGCTTATCAAAAATAAAGATTTTGCCGGCAAAGATCCATACGGCATACCGATCATCGATATGAAAAAAGCCGCTCACTGTCAAGCCGAATTAGGTCTTGGACCATTGCATAGCCAATACGGACCCAACTGGAAAGATAAAGGTGAAATCTATACATCGTTATATGTTGATTCTCAAGTAGCAAGATGGAACTATCTAACCTGTAAGGTTGAAGACAAACAAAATGTCAACTACAATATCGGTCACCTTTGCGGAATGGAAGGAAAAACCAGGGATCCTCAAGGTGAATATATCATCGCTCTTAATAAACTAGCGATCGATAGATTTAACGAAATTGGACCTTTGCATCCGCAAAATCATCAATTAATCGATATTCGCGGTAAAAAGATGCAACTTCTTTATGATATGCCTCTGCCTTTAGGAGAACCGCATCAAGCAGTTGCGATTAGAGCTAGTAAACTGCATACGAAAGTACGCTACAAAATGGGTACAAGCGCGTTTACCGGAAATACGCATGAGGGTAAAACTCTTGCCGGTCAAGAAAAAATAGTAAGAAAAGGAAATCATGTATTCGTTTACGGAACAATGGTGAGATCTCACATCAACCCTGAGCATGTAACCGTAAACAAAGGAGATACGGTAACTTTTTATTTAACAAATCTTGAAAGAGCCGAAGATGAAACTCACGGTTTTACGATTGATATATACAATGTGCATACATCGTTAGAGCCGGGCAAAACAGTTTCCGTAACATTCAAAGCGGATATGGAAGGGGTTTTCCCTTACTATTGTACAGAATTTTGTTCAGCGCTTCATCTTGAAATGATGGGTTATTTGCTAGTCAAAGATCCAAATAAGAAATATACGGCCGCCGCAAAACTCAAAATGGCTAAGATGACTCCGCAACAGTTAAAAGCCGAATATGATAAAACGGTCGCTACAAACAAAGCTACCGATGCCGTCATTCAAAGTGTCGTTAAATTTCTAAAAGATAATCATTTCGAGAAATATCCGACGGTCAAAAATCTTGTTACCGATGCGCTTGATCAATATGGAAAAATTCCCGAGCAAAAGAAAAAGTCTGACGAAGCCGTTAAAGCCGGAGATTTGGAAAAAGCGATTTTGTTTGAAAATATGATCTGGCAATATATGGTCAAAACCGCGGATGTCGGTATTCGTGCGAAAGATCTATTGGTTAAGAAAATAGCGTCTCCGATGAATGAAGCTCAAAAAAGAGGTCATGAAGCTTATCTTGAGGGAGGATGTACAGGATGTCATGTCATAGGAAAAGTTAGTTCAGGACCTGATCTCGTAGGAGTTCTAAGCCGTCACAAAGATGGTGAAAAATGGGTTAAAGAATTTATCTTAGATCCAGAATCAAAATATAAAGATCCATATGTCGAATCTATGATCAACTACTTCAATCTAAGAATGCCGAATCAAGGCATGAGCGAAAAACAGGTTGAAGATATCATAGAGTATCTCAAATGGGTAGATAAGAACGCAAATCTGTTCTAATCTTCTTCTAAAGACGGCGACAAATTGTCGCTGTCTTTTACTATATATTATTTTGTTTTTTTGAACAGAAGTTAAAATAGTGTATAGTTATTGCCATAACGCTTCACAATCAAACTTAATAAAAACGGAGGATGGGGAATGAAAAACTCTTTTATTAAATCAAAAATTTTTACATTTTTGGCATTTGTAATACTTATGTACTGGTTTGTGATACCGGCGGTATTTACACACAATGTCGTCGAACTCGCACATGAAGATAAGACGGATAAAATTCCCGCAATCAGCTATAAAGTATGGGATTATTATCAAAAAGGACAGTATGTAAGCCCCAATACTCCAAAAGAGATAGCCGGAAATTTAAAAAAGATGATTGAAGAAGACGCCGAAATAGGAGTCGTAAGCGCTCCGATCTGGTATGTGGCGCTAGAAGCTCCCAATTATCCGAAAGAGGCTTTTCCCGAAGGAATTCCCGTTTATTATCATTTTGACGGCTTTAGCGGCGATGTTCATGAAATGAATACGATCAACCACTTTATAGGTATGGATCCGATGAAAAGAGGAGCGCCTTATCTTAGAGCCGTTGCTCCTTACGCATTGGTTTTTGTGGCATTGGTTTTTATTTTTTATATGCTCTTTGATGCGAAAATTTTAGATTTTCTTATGCTTATTCCGGTCGCTTTACCATTTATATTTCTTGGATTTTACGCATATTGGCTCTACTGGTTCGGTCATCATATGCACGAATGGGGAGCGTTTAAAATAAAACCGTTTATGCCGACCGTATTTGGAGACGGTAAAGTCGCGCAATTTACTACGCACTCTTATCCTACAACCGGTTTTTGGCTTCTTTTGGCAATAAGCATACTCTCTTTACTGGCAATCGTATCAAGAAAAAAAGCCAGACGCGCGCAAATGAGAAAACAGGATTAAATAAAAGATGAAATTTCCGGCGATACTCCTATTTTCACTCTCGTTATATGCAAATGTTTTGCAAGACGCGATCGACAAAGCTCCAAGCGGATCCAAACTTGAGCTGCCACAGGGAGTATATAAAGGAAACATCACTATCGATAAACCTCTTATAATAGATGGAAAAAATCAAAAGGCGATTATAGAAGGAGACAACAAAGGAACCGTAGTTACGATCAAAAGTTCTTTTGTAACTATCAAAAACCTGACTATCAAAAACAGCGGAGACGAACATGAAAATGTCGCGGCAGGCGTCAAGCTGACAAATGTCAATAACTGTAATATCATAAACTGCAAATTGACAAATGTACTTTTCGGTATAGATGTAGAAAACTCGAACGATTGTAATATATCAAAAAATTATATTACCTCAAAACCGTATGAATTGGGACTTAGGGGCGATGCAATCAGACTATGGTATTCAAACGACAATGTGCTAAGCAAAAACCATATTTACAAAGCAAGAGATTTTATCGTATGGTACTCGCATGGAAATCTTATCGAAGGAAATTTCGGAGAATTCGGCAGATACTCTTTACATTTTATGTACACAGGTAAAAATACCGTCAAAAACAATCAATTCAGTCACAATTCGGTAGGTATATTTTTTATGTATTCACAAGACACCGTCGCCGTAAACAATACGGTTAAAAATTCGCTCGGCACGACCGGTCTTGGAATCGGCATAAAAGATTGTTCAAACTATACCATTAAAGGGAATAAGATTTTATATTGTGCCAGAGGTCTATATATAGACAGATCGCCGTTTGAACCAGACAGCGTAAACCGTATATACGACAATTATATTCTTTACAATAGCGAAGGAATTCATTTTCACTCCCTTAGCCTTCATAATATCTTTAAAAATAATGTAATCAAAGGAAATATCGAAACGGTGGTAAACGACTCGTACAATATGAAAGTAACGGAAAATACCTGGGAAGGTAATTACTGGGACGATTATGAAGGATTTGACAAAAACGGCGACGGCATAGGAGATACGCCATACAATCTATACTACTATGCCGATAAAATATGGCTATTAAATCCTAATGTGAAATTTTTCTACGCCTCGCCGGTAATTTCTATTTTAAATTTTTTGGCAAAACTGGCGCCTATTTCAGAACCCGTAAAGTTGCTAACGGATAAATATCCAAAAATAATGCAGGAGAAACGACTATGACGGCCAAGGAGAAAAAAAGACGAGACTTTATAAAACAAATAGGAGGTATCGGGGTGCTTGGCATCGCCGCGGCTGCCGGTATCTATTATGCTCCGGCTTTAAAAGCGGCAAAGCCGATACTTCGACCTCCCGGAGCCGTGGAAGAAGACGACTTTTTAAAATTGTGCATAAAATGCGGACAATGTTTGCAAGTATGTCCATACGATTCAATATTTTTAGAAGATATACAAGGAGGGGCGAGCATAGGTATGGCGTATATTGACCCTCTTAAAAGAGGCTGTTACCTTTGCGAAGCGTTTCCGTGCATACTCGCCTGCCCGACCGGAGCATTAGATCATGAGAGCGACGATATTAAATTTATTCATATGGGAATGGCCGTCATAGTAAACGAAAGCGCCTGTCTCGCACTCAAAAAAGAACCTGTTGCGGATAAAGCGATAGATAGAATATATGAAAATACGAAAATTCTCTCCAAGGAAGAGAAAAAAGAGCATAAAGTCATTATGAGGGGAGATGAAAGCGAAAAGGAGCGCTTGCAGAAAAAAATTTTACAAGATCTGGAAAAATTTCGAAACAAAGAGTGTACGATCTGTGCGGATATGTGCCCGTTTCATCCAAACCCGGAAGATGCAATCGGCATGATTTCCAAAAACGGCGCTCTTATACCGCAAATCAGAAAAGCCTGTGTGGGCTGTGGCGTATGCGTAGAGCTTTGTCCTACTAGCGTACTAAATATTGTACCCAGAGCGACTTATGAAGATATTTACAACAAGGGGAAACAAAATGACAAATCATAAACAATGGATAATTTCACTAAGCGCCGCATTAATACTTTTTAGCGGATGCGGCAACGAAGAAAAAGAAAACGCGACAAGCGTTAAACCTCAAATCAAAGTAACGCAAAACGCCGTAAATATGGAAACAAAAACTAAAGAATCACAAAGTAACAGCGGTAAATTTTACTACTCTTACAATAAAGAAAAAAAAGATTACAAATCTCAACCGCCCAAAACGAAAACTACCATAGACGCCTATTTAAACATCAAATCTCCTTATGAGAGAGTAAGAATCACGATGATGATAAAACGATTGAGCAACGACTATATCATCAAATGTTCAGCTTGTCATAACGATTATGCAAACGGAGTAATCGGTCCCTCTTTATTAGACAAAAACGCTGATTTTATCTATCAAAGACTTCAAGATTATAAAAACGACAAAAAGAAGAATGTTCTTATGAAAGAACTTGTTGAGCAAATCGATAATCAAAAACTAAAATCCCTCGCCGAGGAGATAGCTAATTTCAACAAAGAGATAATAAAAATGAGGAGGAACAAATGATAAGAAAAGTATTGGCGTTTATCGCAATAGCTCTTGCGATTTGGGCGACGCTGTTTATGTTGAACCTAGATAGTGAAGCAAATAAAATGCAAAGAATCGCCGAACTGATCAAAAGCACCTCGACAGAAGATAAAAAACTCGCGATAAAACCGACTCAAACGACAACTCCTCCAGTCTCGCAAACTTCCGCCGCACTCGTGCAAAAAGACAATAAAAATACAGAGGTAGAAGAGAAACTCAAAGCTCTAAAAGAAAAAGCCGGAAATATAGCGGCATTTAATGTAAGTCCCCTATATAAAAAACGATGCGCGTCTTGTCACGGAAATATCGGTCAAGGCGTTATAGGTCCAAAGCTTATCGGTAAAACGAAAGAGAAGATATTAACCGCATTGAAGGATTTTAAAAGCGGTAAACGAAAAAATTATGTCATGTACGGACTTCTTAGCAATATAAACGATGAACAACTTGAAAATTTAGCCGCTGAAATTTCAACTTTTCAATCCAAGCTTGACAAAGCCGCAAAATAGTAAATCCGAAGGAGAGGAAGATGGATAGGTATAATGCCGGTGTAAAAGATTTGATCAATGCCCGTTTTTGGTCAACATTTTACTATAAAACAAAAGAGGGAAAAACAAAACTCACTATAAGGGCATTTAGATGGATTACTATTATCGTCATTAATGTTCTCTTTTTCCTCTCGTTTCATATCGATATCCAGTTTCTTGAAGGCACGCTAAACGGCTCAAGACTCCTTGGATTTCATCTGATAGATCCTTTCACCGCGCTTGAGATATTTGCCGCCGAACATCGAATACACACAAATGTCATAATCGGAAGCGCTACGCTTATAGTTTTCTATTTTTTAGCAGGAGGAAAAGCATACTGTTCATGGATATGTCCATATGGACTCTTAAGTGAAATCGGCGAATATTTTCATCAAAAACTAATCAAAAAAAAGATCATAAAAGAGAGAAAATTTACTCCAAACATCCGCTTTTTCTTTTGGATCGTTTTTTTGGCTGCGGCGACAATTGACGGATATCTGGTTTTTGAAGTAATAAATCCTATCGGCATACTAAGCAGAGCCGTCACTTACGGCTGGAGTTTAGCTGTCGTTTGGGTGGTTGTCATTTTGATTTTTGAGATTTTTTATTCAAGAAGAGGATGGTGTAAATATATCTGTCCCGTCGGCACGACATATAATTTTATCGGATGGGCAAGCCTGACCAAAGTACAATGGGATATGAATAAGTGCGATCACTGCAGCGCGTGTCTGTCCGTATGTTTCGAAGATCATGTACTTGAATTTATAAAACCCAAGTATGATAAAAAAAGAGCCGATAAAGGTATAAACAAACAACTCGTAGTAAACGGCGACTGTACGCTTTGCGGAAGATGTTTTGATGTGTGTCATACCGACGCGTATAATTATGAATTTAGATTAAAAGATTTGGTATGATGTTGGTAACGGCTAAAAATATAACTAAAAAATTTACGAACACAAAGATTTTAGACGCTATAGATCTTAATATAAAAAAAGGAGATCGTATAGCGCTTATGGGTCCAAACGGAGCCGGAAAAACTACGCTCGTTCGGGCGATGTTGGGATTTTATCATCTTGATAACGGAAGTATAAAAGTACTTGGTTTTGATCCCATCTTACAAAGGGTAGATGTCTTAAAACAGATAAGCTTTATCCCCCAACTGCCTCCTCCGGTAAAACTGAGTATAGAAGAGCTGCTTAATTTTGTATCTAAAAGCTCGAATATTTCAAAAAAAAAGATTTTCGACGACGCCTTGAGAATGGATCTTGATATAAAAGCGCATATAAACAAACCTTTTTATAAACTTTCGGGAGGAATGAAACAAAAACTTCTCATATCCATAGCTCTTTCAAAAGATAGTAAATTGCTTATATTCGACGAGCCGACGGCAAACCTCGATCCGAAAGGACGAGAACAATTTTATAAACTTTTAAAAGAGATTGACGACGAATGCTCTACAATTTTTATAACTCATAGACTCGAAGAGATAAAAAGTCTCGTAAATCGTAAAATCTATATGGATCTTGGAAAGGTGGTAGAAGATGAAACGATATAAACTGCTTGCGCTGAGTATATTTGTACTTTTTGTCGTCTTGTCGGGTTGTCAAAAAAAGATTTCCGACTCGCCTCAAGTTATGCACTGGGACAGAGATATGTGCGAACGCTGCAAAATGGCTATAAGCGAACGCAAATTCGCCGTACAGGTTATAAATCCGAAAACAAAAAAAGCTTATAAATTCGATGATATCGGCTGTGCCGTCTTATGGTTTGAAGAAGAGAAAATTCCGTGGAAAAACGAAGCCAAAATCTGGATTACCGATGCCAAAACGGGAGAGTGGATCGATGCTAAAAACGCTATATATACCGATGATTCCATAACTCCTATGGCTTTTGGATTCGGAGCGTATGCAAAAAAAAATGTTCCCTCTAACCGTCATACGCTTGATTTCAATCATGTCGTAAAAAAGATATTTGAAATAGAAAAATTAAATAAAAACAGAGGAATACGCTAGTGACAAATCTTTTACTCATCGCCTACTTGGATATCAAAGAGTCGCTTCGATCTAAATGGTTTTATGTTTATGCGGTCGTATTTGGCGGACTTATGGCGCTTTTTTTTATAACGGGAGTTTCAGACGCCGTTGTCATGGGATTTACGGGACTTAGTAGAATGTTGCTTATTTTTATACAAGTTACCATCATAATACTGCCCATATTTATACTTATCACTACCGTAAAATCAATATCAGGCGACAGAGAGAGCAATGTATTGGAATATATGCTCTCTTTTCCCGTTTCGTTAAAAGAATACTATTGGGGTAAAATGCTCGGCCGCTTTGCCACGGTATTTTTACCCGTATTTTTCGCATTGATTTTAGGCGTGATTTTCGGTATCGTAAAAGGAGGAGACTTGCCCTGGAATATGATTTTTTTATATTCGGCTCTGCTTTTTTCTTTATGTTTCGTATTTCTCGGGCTTGCGTTTTTCCTCTCAAGCATCGTAAAATCAACGGATATCGCCCTTGGAAGTTCATTTGTAGTGTGGATTACGCTTCTTGCGTTTATTGACATAGCTTTGATAGGATTAATGCTTCAAAACAGAATAAACGACGATCTTATCATAACCTTGGCTATGCTAAATCCCATAGAGGTTTTTAGGATAGGAGCGATAACGCTGTTTGACCCGGAACTAACGGTCATAGGACCCGTCGCTTACTATCTGCTCGATTCGCTCGGTTCTTCTTTGTTAATATTATATGCGGTTATTTATCCTATTGTTTTAGGCGGACTTTTTGCATGGTTTGGGTATATTGCATTTAAAAGAAAAGACCTTTTATAGGAGGAGTGTGTGAGAATATTTTTGAGTTTACTACTTGTTATAAGCTTTGTCGGCGCGGCGGAGATTAAAATACAAGATCAAAACGAAACCGACGCGATCTATTTGTTACCGCTAAAAAAATATCCAAAATGGCTCTGCGAAGCTACACTGAAAAACGCCAAAAGCGTACGATTTGCTTCGGTAAAATCGTTGATGACCGTATATTTGCATCAAGATTATTTTAAAAAACACAAACTTCTTGAAGATAGTATCGATAAAATCTATGTACAGGATTATATAAACGGCAGAAAAATAGAAGCGAAAAACGCTTTTTATCTTTTCGGAAGTAGAGTTATCGGTCCTCACGGCGATGATCTTATACCTTTTGAAACAAAAAAGAATGCCGAACTTTTTATGCTAAAAAACGGCGGTACGAAAATCTTGCGATTTAACAAACTAACAGCCGGACTTATACGATATCTGGATATGTAGGAGATAAGATGAAAAAACCTGAGCCTATAAACGAAGAGATTGAGTTACAAAACAATATATATATAGAAAGCGATACAGATAAAAAGGGAGTGATCACTTATGTAAACGACTATTTTGCGGAAATTTCGGGATACTCAAAGGATGAGCTTTTGGGATCTCCTCACAATATAGTCCGCCACCCGGATATGCCTAAAATTCTCTTTAAGATTCTTTGGGATCGTATTTCACGAGGAGAAAATTTTCACGCGGCGATCAAAAACATGGCAAAAGACGGAAGGTATTATTGGGTTTTTACGGACTTTGAGCCGCTTAGAGACGATAAAGGCGACATCATCGGCTACAAAGCCGCTCGTAAAAAAATTTCAAAACATGTTACACAATTGCTTGATCCGCTATATAAAAAACTTACGGAAATAGAAAAAGAGAGCGGCATGAACGAAAGCTTAAACTATTTAAACAATTTTTTAAAAGAGCGCTCACAAGATATAACGATCGATAATCTTCTTGAAAATATACATAAACTTTATTGATAAAAATCCCGTCAATTCTCAAAAACGGATTTTGACGCGGATTTTTTAATCCCGTTAAATTTTTGTTTACCAATTCTTACTACCATATAGCTCAACATAATTAGGAGAAAAATAGTATGAATTCATCGATACTCAAAAGATTTAGAATAATAGGAATAGCCGAGGGTATATCGTATCTTGTTCTGCTTTTTGTCGCAATGCCTTTAAAATATATTTTCGGATTCGCGATAGCGGTAAAAATCATCGGGATGATTCACGGTATCTTATTTATCGGCTATGTCGCTTTTTTAGCGCTTTGCGTGAAAAGATATAGCTGGAATCTAAAATACGCTTTTGTACTCTTTATAGCTTCTCTCGTACCTTTTGGAACCTTTTATACGGATAAGGAGCTAAAAGATAAAGAAGAGTCGCTCTTTGCAATAGAAACAAATAACTAATAATAAAAAAGAGTACGCCATGTATAATACGATCAAACTGTTTGTTCAAAGCAAATTATTTACCGGTTTTATTATATGGCTTATCGTCATAAACGGCATAACGCTCGGGCTTGAGACCTCCAAAAATATAACGGAAAATTTTGGAGCGTATCTCTACGCGTTTGACGCATTTGTTATAACCGTATTTACAATTGAGATCATTTTACGGATTTATGTGCATAGACTCTCTTTTTTCAAAGATCCTTGGAGTCTGTTTGACTTTATTATCGTCGCTGTTTCGCTTGTTCCGTCAAACAGCGGATTTGAGATTTTTAGAATCTTAAGAGTCTTTAGACTGTTTAGACTAATAACGGTAGTACCCCAAATGAGAAAAATCGTAACCGCACTTGTAAGCGTTATACCAGCAATGGCTTCTATCGCCGCTCTTCTTACTCTCTTTTTTTATATATTCGCGATTATGGCTACAAACCTTTACGGTGAATCGTTTCCCCAGTGGTTTGGAACTCTCGGCGAATCGTTTTATACTCTCTTTCAGGTTATGACGCTAGAATCCTGGTCGATGGGCATAGTAAGACCCATTATGCAAGCACACCCGTTCGCTTGGCTTTTTTTCGTACCTTTTATATTTATAATAACCTTTATCATGATAAATCTCATAGTGGCAATAGTAGTAGATGCCATGAACGAAATGGCAACACAAGAAAAAAAAGAAGATCCGACTATAAGTGAGCTCAAAGCATTGAAAAACGAGATAAAAGAACTTAAAGATTTAATCTCAAATATACGCGATCAATGATATTTTGAGATTATTACACACTGATTGAAGGAACATATAGGGTGGTGGCTTGAGACGGAATCGAACCGCCGACACGGTGATTTTCAGTCACCTGCTCTACCGACTGAGCTATCAAGCCAACTTTCAAAAGAGTTGAAATTATACAAAAATTTATTAAAAATCAACTTAAATCTTTTACAAATTTTATAAATTCATCACCTCTTTGGGCATATGAATCAAACTGATCGAGACTCGCCGCCGCCGGAGAGAGTATCGCAATCGAGTTTTTATCATGATTTATATCGATCTCCGACACGGCGCTTTTAAGATTTTCACACAAACGACATTCCATTCCCGCTTTATAGCCAAGAGAAAAGACTCTTTGCATATTTTTGCCGATCGCATAGATTTCGACATCATAATCTTTAAGTAAATCAAACAAGGGTTCAAGGTCGGCTCCCTTGTCGTCTCCTCCTAAAATGAGATGAACTTTTTGATCGACATAACTTTTAAGCGCCGCTATCGTAGCATCCGCATTTGTAGCTTTCGAGTCGTTAATCCAAAGCCTTCCATGTTTATCCACAAACTCTTCTAGTCTATGTCTGCCTATTTCATATGAATTTATAAGATCATAGTCAATTTCGTCAAAAAGTATCTTTGAAACCCCAAGAGCTAAAAGCGCATCGGTTAAAAACGGCTCTTTAAAATATATTTTATTGATATCTATATCAAAACGATCCGCTAAATCTTTAGCGTTCTTATATGTAAGTTTCATCGCGTTTGTAGGAACATTCTCATACTTTTGCGGTAAAATAACCACTTCGCCCTCTCTCATGAGTGAAAGAGGTTTTAATTTCGCCTCTTCATAAGCCTCGAAACTCCCATGCCACTGTATATGATCCGCACTAACGGGCAATAAAACATATAGATTCGGTACCGCGATATTTGTATAGTGAAGCGTAAAAGAGCTGGTTTCCAGTATCCACATCGTAGCGTTTTCATCTATGTTTGCCAAAGGAGTACCAATATTTCCACCGCATACCGCCCCTCTTTTTTTAAGCAGATGCCCAATCATGTCGGTCGTCGTAGTCTTACCGTTTGTTCCGCTTACCCAAACGCTGTAAGGCATAGTAGAAGCGAAAAGATCATATTCGCTAACAAGATTTTGGGCTTTTCGTATAAGCGGGTGAGATGGAGGGATACCGGGACTTGTAACCTCCAAATGACTCTTTTTTGGATCAAAAAGTTCGCTTGAGATAAATTCGTTACCGTTTGAATCATTTGTAACGGCGCTAAATTTGTCGTCAAAAATTTGACAATTTCCAAATTTTTTCGCTATCGCCTTTGTAGTGATTCCATATCCAAAAAGTGTCAACATCATCTAATTTTCAATGTAATAAGCGCTAAAAGGTTAGATATGAGGGCCATGATCCAAAATCTTACTATTATTTTGTTTTCAGCCCATCCTTTGAGTTCAAAATGGTGGTGAATAGGAGCCATTTTAAATACCCTTTTTTTTCTTGCTTTATAACTTCCAACCTGCAAGATGACGGATACCGTCTCCATCACGAAAACAAATCCCACAAGCAGCAAAAGCAGTTCATTTTTCGTAACTATCGCCATATATGCTATAAATCCGCCTAAGCTCAAACTTCCGCTATCTCCCATAAAAATTTCCGCGGGATGACAATTGTGCCACAAAAACCCTATAAGAGAGCCCACAAGAGCCGTCGCTACGATAGCCACCTCCCCGAGTCCCTTTATGTTCGGAACAAGAAGATAATCGCTTAATATCGCGTGTCCCATCACATATACAAAGACGCTGAGACTCATAATCGAAAATATAGAAGGAACGGTCGCTAGTCCGTCCAATCCGTCGGTGAGATTTACGGCATTTGAAGTCGAAACAAATACCAAAGTCCAAAAAGCTATCGCAAAAAGTCCCATATTAAAAAGGGGATATTTATAAAAAGGGATATAAAGCTCCGTTAAAAATCCACCTATATAAAGATATGCGCCTATAAGCAACGAAACTAAAATCTGCAACAGCAATTTAGTTTTTGAAGTAAGTCCGTCTTCATTATTTCCGCCTCTGATTTTTGAAAGATCGTCTTTGATGCCGATCATCGCAAAAAGAACGATCGTCATAATCGCGCCAAGAGCGTAAAAATTGTTGAACTTTATGGTCAAGATCGAAGCTACAAGAGTCGAAGCTATAAAAACGAGCCCGCCCATCGTGGGGGTAGTCGATTTTAACTGATGAGTTTTTGGAGCGTTTTTATAAATCGGCTGATTAGCTTTTTTCCTTTTCGCCCATGAAATGTAGCGAGGCATAAGATAAAGGGTTAAAATAAAACCGATAAAAAAAGAGATTCCCGCCCGAACGGTAATATATTGAAATATATTTATATCAAAAAGCTTATAAAAGAGATAAAGCATTGCATTCCTTAAATGATTTAAAAGGCAATTTTAGTAAAATCAAACTTTTATCACAGTAATTATTAAAACTAGGGGAAATTTTTAAATGAAACATTCATATTTTAAAATTCAAAGCTTCCTTGCAGGAGAAAATATCAGTGAAAACGAATAAAGTACTGCTAGTCATAACAGACGGTATCGGATACAATAAAAACTGCGAAAACAATGCGTTTTGCATGGCAAAAAAGAGCGCTTACGACTATCTTTTTAAAAATGTGCCGTATTCTCTTGTTAAAACATCTGGACTAAGCGTCGGACTTCCCGAGGGTCAAATGGGAAATTCCGAAGTCGGACATATGACGATCGGCAGCGGAAGAGTTTTGTATCAAAACCTCGTAAAAATCTCTAAAGCCGTAAATGACGGCTCTTTGGAAAAAAACGAAGCGTTAAATGAAATATTAAAAAACGCCGAAGAAAAAATTCACATAATCGGTCTTTTAAGCGACGGCGGAGTCCATTCTCATATAGAGCACATAAAAGCTTTGGCGAAAATCTGCTCAAAAAAAGATAAAAAAGTCGCGCTTCATATTATAACCGACGGTAGAGATGTCAGTCCGACTTCCGCACCCGATTTTTTGAGACAAATCGAATCGATTTTAAACGACGATATTTTTATAGCGACGATTTCGGGTCGATTTTTCACTATGGATCGCGATAAACGGTGGGAAAGAATCAAAAAAGCCTATGACGCGATCGCAAACGCTTATCCAAAAACCGATCTAACGCCGCTAGAGTATATAAAATCACAATATGAAAACGACAATACGGACGAATTTATCGAACCGGTCGCTTTTGGGTCGTACGACGGTATCAAAAACAACGAGGGCATGATCTTTGCAAACTTTAGAAGCGATCGAATGAGAGAGATTACCGAAGCTTTAGGCAATATGAATTTCAACTATTTTGAAACAAACCCCCTTCAACTTCATATCGCTACTATGACTGAGTATAGCAAAGATTTTAACTATCCTATTTTATTTAAGGAAGAACTTCCTAAAAATGTACTTGCTCAAATCATAAGCGATGCGGGATTAAATCAATTTCATACGGCAGAAACCGAAAAATACGCGCATGTAACATTTTTTTTCAATGGCGGAATCGAGCAGCCTTTTATAAATGAAACAAGGGTTTTAGTTCCAAGTCCAGATGTAAGAACCTACGACAAAAAACCGCAAATGAGCGCGCCGGAGGTTGGTGAAAATGTGAGAATCGCCATGAAAGAAGGTTACGATTTTATCGTCGTAAATTTCGCAAACGGCGATATGGTAGGTCATACCGGCGATTTAGACGCCGCGATAAAAGCCGTTGAATGTATAGACAAAGAACTTGATATGATCATAAAAGTCGCAAAAGAAAAAGAGTATAGTATGATTCTAACAAGCGATCACGGCAACTGTGAACTCATGAGAGATGAAAACGGAAAACCGCTTACAAATCACACTCTATTTGATGTACTTTGCTTTGTTATGAGCGAAAATGTCCATACGGTAAAAAACGGAGGACTTAACAATATAGCGCCAAGCGTTTTAAAATTGATGGGACTTCCCATACCGCACGAGATGGATGAACCGCTTGTTTAACAAATATCTCTGTTTAAACATTATTACAATATTATATATTATATGAAATATAACGAAATCTTAAAGGAATTTTATGCAATTTAGCGGTAAAAATGTACTTATAACCGGTGCGAGTAAAGGCATAGGTAAGGAGATCGCGATAGTTTTGGCTAAATACGGTCTAAAAGTTTGGATAAATTACAGATCAAAACCCCATCTCGCCGATGAACTACAAAAGCAAATCGAAGAAGACGGAGGCAAAGCGGCCGTTATCGGTTTTGACGCCGCCGACGAAAGCGCTTTTATCGCCGGGGTTAAAACCGTTGTCGAAAGTGACGGCGAATTATCGTATCTTGTTAACAACGCCGGCATAACTGACGATAAATTAGCGCTTAGGATGAAACTCAAAGATTTTGAACATGTCGTAAAAACAAATCTTAATTCAGCTTTTTTAGGTTGTAAGGAAGCATTGAAAATCATGAGCAAAAAAAGATTCGGAAGCGTTGTAAATATCTCTTCCATAGTAAGCGAAACGGGAAATATCGGTCAAGTAAACTATAGCGCGAGCAAAGGCGCCATAAACTCCATGACAAAAAGTTTCGCTTTGGAAGGCGCTGCGAGAGGAATAAGGTTCAACGCTATAACTCCCGGTTTCATCGCTACCGATATGACAGATGAATTGAGTGAAGAGATCAAAAAATCATATACCGATAAAATACCTTTGGGAAGATTCGGAGAAGCCCGCGATATCGCCAAATCAACGGCGTTTTTACTAAGCGACGACGCATCATATATTACGGGAGAGATTCTTAAGGTTAACGGCGGCTTATATGTTTAACATATCGGGATTTAACTTTT
This sequence comes from Campylobacterales bacterium, assembly GCA_027081495.1. Lineage (GTDB taxonomy): Bacteria > Campylobacterota > Campylobacteria > Campylobacterales > QNZT01 > QNZT01. The sequence continues at coordinate 19,522 of JALWKJ010000254.1, forward strand.
TTTTGGTAATATACCGTACACTTAATATAAGGAGAAAAATATGGCATTAATAGACGATGTAAAAGAAGTAGTAGTGGAACAGCTGAATGTTAATCCGGACGATGTAAAAGAAGAGTCTAGATTTGTTGAAGATTTAAACGCCGATTCACTCGATGTCGTTGAATTGATCATGGAGTTGGAAGAGAAATTTGATATTGAAATTCCCGATTCCGACGCTGAATCTATCGCAACCGTAGGCGATGTAATCAAGTACATAGAAACACACAGTTCATAATAACGACGAAAAACCCTTGCCGGGTTTTTCGATTTTCACACAGGTAATATTGAAGGAGATAGGATTTGAGAAGGGTAGTAATAACCGGTTTGGGTATGATCAATGCCGTGGGCATAGATAAAGAGAGTTCTTTTAAAGCCATAGTTGAAGGAAAATGTGGCATTAAAAGCATTAGCTTATTCGATACGACAAAGCACACAGTAAAGATCGCCGCGGAAGTAACCGACTTCGATCCTACAACCGTTATGAATCCAAAAGATGTAAAAAAAGCGGATCGTTTCATACAACTGGGCATAAAAGCCGCCAAGGAAGCTATGGACGATGCCGCTTTTGACGAATTTGACTCCGATCGTTTCGGAATGGTATCGGCATCGGGAATCGGCGGTCTTACAAATATTCAAAAAAACTCTATCATATCTCATGAAAGAGGCGCGAGAAGAATTTCCCCTTTTTTCATTCCCTCGGCGCTGGTAAATATGCTAGGAGGGTTTATTTCGATAGAACATGGATTAAAAGGTCCAAATCTTTCGGATGTTACGGCTTGCGCGGCGGGAACTCATGCGATTGCGACAGGTACGAAATCTATTATGCTGGGATCGGCGGATCAAATGTTGATCGTGGGCGCGGAATCGGCTATATGCGATGTCGGAATCGGAGGATTTGCCTCTATGAAAGCTCTATCTACCGACAATGAGACTCCTCAGAAATCATCGAGACCTTTTGATGCGACAAGAAACGGTTTCGTAATGGGCGAAGGGGCCGGGGCTTTGGTTCTTGAAGAGTATGAAAGTGCGAAAAAAAGAGGAGCGTTTATTTACGGCGAGGTTATAGGCTTTGGAGAAAGCGGCGACGCAAATCACATAACTTCACCCGTGGTTGACGGTCCTTATCGAGCGATGAAAGCGGCTTGGGAGATGGCTAAAAAACCTAAAATCGACTATATAAACGCGCATGGAACCAGCACGCCCGCAAACGATAAAAATGAAACCGGCGCATTGAAGCTGCTATTTGGCGCAAAAGAGAACTGTCCGCCCGTAAGCTCTACAAAAGGACAAATCGGTCACTGCTTAGGCGCAGCAGGCACGATAGAGGCTATAATATCTTTGATGGCGATAAGAGACTCGATTCTTCCTCCTACCATCAACTATGAAAACCCTGATCCCGAATGCGACCTTGACTATATTCCAAACGAGGCAAGAGAGGCTAAGGTGCAGATTATCATGAGTAACTCTTTTGGCTTTGGAGGAACAAACGGCTCTATAATACTGAAAAAAATATAAGGCTTTTAAATGGTAACTTACCTCGAGTTTGAAAAAGGCATAGAGCAGATCGACAAAGATGTTCGTGAAGCGAGGGCAAAAGGGGATATAGACGCGGTCGAGATATTGCAAAAAAACTTTGAGAAAGAGGTTTCGAAAACTTTTAAGAATCTCTCGGATTATCAAAAATTACAACTCGCCCGTCATCCCAACCGTCCATATGCGCTTGATTATATAAGAGGAATGATGGAAAACGCTTATGAAATTCACGGAGACAGACAATATCGCGACGATACCGCCATAGTCTGTTATATCGGGGAAATCGGCGGACAAAAAAGCGTTGTGATAGCCCAGCAAAAAGGAAGAGGAACAAAAAACAAGATAAAAAGAAATTTCGGCATGCCTCATCCCGAGGGCTACAGAAAGGCTTTAAGAGCCGCAAAACTGGCTGAGAAATTCAAACTGCCTATTTTATTCCTAATCGACACTCCGGGCGCTTATCCGGGAATAGGCGCCGAGGAGAGAGGACAGAGTGAAGCCATAGCGAGAAACCTGTATGAACTCAGCGATCTAAACACGATTATGATATCCGTCGTCATAGGCGAAGGCGGAAGCGGCGGAGCGCTTGCGATAGGAGTCGCGGATAAATTTGCCATGATGAGATATTCCGTTTTTAGCGTAATCTCACCCGAAGGATGCGCCGCGATTTTATGGAACGATCCTAAAAAACAAGAACAAGCGACTAAAGCCATGAAAATAACGGCCGAAGATTTAAAAGAGTTAGGTCTTATCGACGATGTTATAGATGAACCGCTTATCGGCGCTCACAGAAAAAAACAGCAGGCGATAGAAGCGTTAAAAGAGTATTTTCTACAAAATGTCTCCGGCTTAAAACAGCTTAGCGATGAAAAAAGAATAGAACTCAGATACGAAAAACTTTTGTCTGCCGGAGCATATACTACAAAAGAGGAAGAAGCCGCCAAAAAAGAAGAAAAAGAGTCAAGCAGTACTTTTAGCTCGTTAATGGATATGATTACTCCCTCGTCAGACAAAACGGAAAAAACCGAAACGGAAAGAAAAGAGGAAAAATAGTCCAAAAAGTCGAAATTCATCCGTCTTGATCTTTACTCACAAATATTACACATAAAAAAACTATACTTTTTTTAAAATTACACGATATTGCATTTATAAGGATAAACCGTGAATTTCAAACACAAATTAGCGATATTTGCTATTATAACTACTATTGCGACTGCAAATGCCGGTGAATATTATATCAAATACAAAGGTATCAGACTTGGCGAAATAGATACGCTTGAGACTTTAAAATATCATTATCTTGATGCAAAAGTTACAAATTTTATAGCAAAACTCTTGCTTAGAAAAAAAAGATTCGTTTTTTATGAAGGCATACAGCCAAATATTAAAGACGCAAAATTTAGAAAAGATAAAAACAAAATACTTTTTGCTTTATATGAAGCTATCAAAACTCGCCCCAAATACAAAAAATATGTCATAAACGATACGAAACACTTAACTCTAATCTGTAATGAACAGGCATGCACCTATACTTTTATAAAAAAAGGTTCTATAAAAGGACAAGGATTGATTGAGTTTGATAAAAATAGAAATTTTGTGAGACTCACCGAACAGCTATCGGATGTAGTAATAGCAAAAGAGAAATAATACAAAGGTCTAAACCTTTGTATTATTTAAATTGTTAGTGCAATTTACTCCAGATTTTTTGTTTCCAAAGATATGCGATAATCGTAAAGATAACAAAGTAAAGAATAACTTTCCATCCAAGCGACTCTCTTGCGGGTTTGCTAGGATCACCCACATCTTCAAGATGCTGCCTTACCTTTTCATAACCTTCCGCAGTCAAACCGACTCTAGGCATAGCGGTTCCGTGAAGTTGAGATTGAGGATCTTCGACAAATGTCTCAAGAAAATCTTCACTTCTTGCTCGAATTATGATAGAAAGATCGGGTGGTAATTTACCGATATATTTCGCTAAATGATCTTGATACTCCACAACTTTGAGTTTATACGCCAATTCGTCTTTTTTATATTTAAATTTAGGAGTCTCTCCAAGTTGAGTCCATTTTGCATATCTCATAGCATGACATCGCCCACAAGCCATATCGTAAGCCTCTTTTGGAGTAACCTCTTTTGGAGCTATCGATTTTAAGTATGCGACCATATCCGCGACTTCTTGCTCCAAATCTCCACCGGCACCCGCAAACGAACTCATGGGATAAGGTTTGCTTTCACTAAATTTGTGCTCGACTTTTAACGCGTGAGCCGGGTTTTTTATAAGATCCGCAAGAAATTTTTCATCGAGCAAAGCCCCTACGATACTAAGATCCGGCGGATTGACGCCGTATGTCGCGGCGGCGGTACTCGCATCCATGGGTGCTGGAGCGTCTGCCGCTTTGATTCCATGGCAGCCGGTACAAGCGCCCGCTCCCATAACAAGCTCTTTACCTTTAGCGGGGTCGCCTTTGACTTTAAGCTCCGGCAGATCCTTGTATGCAAATCCCTTGCCTTCCACATGTTTGTGCATCTGAGAATGCGCGAACGGCTCAACTCCAAAATATGTTATCAGCGTAAAAACGATAACTACTATTAAAATTTTTATTTCTTTATTCATTCCGGGCCTCCTACTTTTTCTTCTCTAAGATTGTAATAATCGGCAAAGCGATCCAAAGCCCGATGAATGTCCAAGCCGCAATGCCTCCTATTGTATTAAAAACGCCTTGTGGAGGAAGTTTACCCATCACCGTCAATGTTATCATATCGATAAGCATAACCCAAAACCAAATCGCGAAAAGTCCTCTTCTGTTTGCCGGAGCGACATTTGGACTCCTATCAAGAAACGGCAATAGGAAAAATGCTATTTGAGCGAACCCAAAAGCTATAAGACCGGGATCTTTAGGGAAAGGTCTTAATATCTCATAGCTCCATAAGAAATACCACTCGGGATAGATATGCGGAGGAGTTTTAAGTCCGTCTGCCGGATCGAAGTTAACCGGATCCATCGCAAATTCGTAATGATAAAATACCAGATAGAAGAAAAATATCAAAAACACGCCCAGAACAAAAATATCCTTACTTAAAAAATCCCACTGAAAACGAATTACTTTCGCATTTTTCGTATCACCCGCCAAATATCTTTTAGATTCGGCTTCAAAATCGATCTCTTCACCGTCTTGATTGTTGACATGAGGAATTCTAAGAGCTCCGAAGTGAAGACCGATAAGAGCCAATATCGCAAGAGGCATCAATAAAACATGAAGCATAAAAAATCTTGTTAAAAAGGCGTCCCCGGGAACATAGTCTCCCCTGATCCATTCGACTATACCGTTAAGTTCAAGCGATCCCGCGCTAAAAAGGTTGGTAATAACCATACCGGCCCAGTAACTCATTTGACCCCAAGGCAGCATATACCCTGAAAAAGCTTCGCCGGAAAATGTTACAAAAAGTAACATACCTGAAAGCCATATCATTTCGCGACCTTGCTTATAAGATCCATAGTAAATCGCCGTAAACATATGTATATATATAACCAAGAATATTACGGACGCCGCAACACCGTGAATGTGTCTCCACAGCCAACCGTAACCGACTTCACTCATAATAGTATAGTTAACCGAATCAAACGCCAGATTTACATCCGGCTTATAATACATCAACAAAAATATACCCGAAATCAGCAATAACCCGAAAGTTACCGCCAATACCATACCCATCGCCCATAAAAAGTTGATATTTTTAGGGATCCAGTACTCAGTCGCCATCACTCTTTTGATAGTATCTATCGCGAGGCGCTGGTTCAGCCAATCATGTATGCTTGTCGCTTTTTCAAAATGTGCCATTATGCCTCCTTTATGCGATTAAATTTTTAGATTTTAGTTCCTGATATTCAGGACCTTCTTCACCCAACACAAGCTTGGTTCCATCTATCTTAAACGGAGGAATTACAAGCGGTTTTTGCGGCGGCGCCTTCAAAACTTCGCCGCTTGTACCAAACTGTCCGCCATGACAAGCACATATAAACTTATGCTGATCGGGATAATATGCGGGGATACAACCAAGATGGGTACAAAGCCCGATTGCGACGAAATATCTCGTACCGTCAACCACCACATCTCTCTCGTTTGTCTTCATATCCGCACCCTTTTTAAGAATAAATATAGGCTTGCCCCTCCACTTTTCGATAGTTACCTGATTCTCCTGCATTTGCGTTAAATCAACTACGGTAAATCCGGCCGCTTTAACACTTGGAAGGGGATCCCAGGTTTTTTTAGCAGCACCTAATGCAGCAATACCGCCTATCGCGGTAAAGCCGCCTAGCGCCATACCAAGAAAGTCTCTTCTCTCTTTTTCGACTGCCATGCACTCTCCTCATAAAAATTTAACCACTTATTATAGCTATTTATGAGTTAATTTTTATTGATATAACGCAATTTTATAATATTTTTTTAAAAAAGGTTTCAATATTTTATATTTAACTTTATTTTTTCTTTTGATCCATACGAATATAAATATGTAAAATATCTATAGCCGCCGGCGTAACGCCGCTGATTTGACTTGCTGCAAATAGGGTTGGAGGATTGAAAAGATTTAATTTCTCAACTATTTCATTGCTTAAACCCGAAACTTTCGTAAAATCAAAATCTTTTGGGATCTTTATATTTATCATGTTTTTCATCCTCTCAATTTGAATTTGCTGTTTTTTTATATAAGATTCATATTTTGCTTCCGTTAAAATCTGCTCTTTAGTATCGATCGGGATATCCGCAAACCGAGGAAAAAAACGATCAAATTTATCGATATTGAAATTTTTTCTTGCCGCTATCCTGATAAGCGGCGACTTGTCGGTAACGGGAGCTTCATCTATAAGCGCGAGCTTTTGAGCGTTTTGTTTTGAAGGGGTTATAAAATTTGTCGTTAAATATTCTAAAACTTCTTTTATCTTCTCTTTTTTTCTACAAACCTTCTCATAAAATATCTCATCTATCAATCCAAACTCGTATCCATACTTAGAGAGTCTTAAATCGGCATTGTCTTCTCGAAGAAGCAATCTATACTCGGCTCTTGAAGTAAACATTCTATAAGGCTCTTTTGTCCCTTTCGTTACAAGATCGTCTATCAAAACTCCGATATAAGCTTCGTCTCTGCGAAGTATAAAAGGCTCTTTTTTATCTATTGACAAAACGGCGTTTATCCCGGCCATCAATCCCTGCGCCGCCGCCTCTTCATAGCCGGTGGTACCGTTGATCTGTCCGGCGCAATAAAGACCTTTGATTTTTTTTGTCTCCAACGAGTGAGTTAGCTGAGTCGGATAAACGAAATCATACTCTATCGCGTAACCGTAACGAACGATTTTCGCATCTTCCAACCCCTTTATGGAACGAACCATTTCAAGCTGAGTATCCGGAGGAAGAGATGTGGATAATCCGTTTATATAATATTCCGTAGCTTTTTCGCTTTGAGGCTCTATAAATAGATGATGCCTCTCTTTTTGACTAAAGCGATCTATTTTATCCTCAATGCTTGGACAGTATCTAGGGCCGATGCCTTCGATCTGTCCGGTAAAAAGGGGCGCGCGGTGAAAATTATCGGAAATGATTTTATGGGTATTTTTGTTTGTAAACGCGATAAAACATGGAAGCTGCTTTAGCACAAAATTCTCTTTTTTTGTATGAAAACTAAAAGGTATAGGATTTTCATCGCCATCTTGAATCTCCAAAACCGAAAAATCTATACTTTTGGCGTCGATTCTGGGACAAGTTCCGGTTTTGAGTCTTCCAAGCTTTATATCATGCGCTTTTAAAGAATCGCTTAAAGCGTTTGAAGCAAACTCCCCTACCCGTCCGGCCTCCTTTTTATACTCGCCTATATGAATAAGTCCCTTTAGAAATGTCCCGGCTGTTATAATCGCTTTTTTGCAGTTATAAATATGCCCGAGATCGGTTTTTATACCGTATATCTCGCCGTTTTTGACGATTAATTCTTGGGCGGTTTCTTGTTTGACGGTAAGATTTTTCGCACTCAAACATCTCTCTCTCATATAGATCGCGTATTTATCCATATCGATTTGAGCTCTACTTCCTCGAACCGCCGGACCTTTTGAAGCGTTTAATATACGAAACTGAAGCCCCACGGCATCGGTACATTTTGCCATTTCGCCCCCAAGAGCGTCAATCTCTTTTACGAGATGACCTTTCGCAAGTCCTCCGATCGCGGGATTGCAACTTGTAGCCCCTATTCTCTCCGCAAGCATAGTGAGAAGAAGCGTATTTTTCCCCATTTTCGCACATGATAGAGAAGCTTCTATACCGGCATGTCCCGCGCCTATAACAATTACATCGTATTTCATTAAATATATCCTTTTTAAACTATCATGATTATAACAAACTATTGGTATAATTTATTATCACCGCACCAACTAAATATTTCGTATAAAAGGAATCTGGATGTTTACGGGTCTGATTCGAAAAACGGCTTATGTCAAAAATCTAAAAGGCGATTTTTTAACGCTTAAAAGCGACTATAGACCTAAAATAGGAGATTCTATCGCAGTAAACGGAATCTGTCTTACGGTCGTAAAAAAAGATACCGATTCTTTTACGGTAGAAATATCGCCCGAAACAAAAAACAAAGTCGCGTTTGAAAATCTCAAAGGAGAAGTTCATATGGAACCGGCTATGAAACTTGACGATAGACTTGAAGGGCATATCGTCCAAGGGCATATCGACACCGTCGGAGTGATTATAAAAATCGTAAAATTATCAAACGCTACGGACTTTTATATAAAAATACCTAAAAACTATATAAAATTCGTCATACCCAAAGGAAGTGTAGCGATCGACGGTATAAGTTTGACCGTTAACGATGTTATAGACGATACCTTTAGAATAACTATCATCCCGCACACTTTTAAGAATACTCTTTTCTCCAAATACAAACAAAACTCGAAAGTAAATATTGAAACCGATATGTTTGCGAGATATCTTTACCATATGTTCGGCACAAAAAATTCCGTTACTTGGCAAGATATAGACTCCATTATGGCAAGCTATTGATGAAGTTTAAAATTTTTGAACCGTATAAAAATAAGCTTTTTTGCGAAATCACCGATAGAAACGAAGGGGTTAGTCAAAAACCGTATAATTGGTTAAACATCGCTCTTCATGTAGGAGACAAACCAAAAAGCGTCATACAAAATCGCACTATATTGTCGCAAAAATACGATTTTCTTCTTGAAAACCTCATCTATATGGAGCAAACTCACTCAGACAACATAAAACTCATAGAACATCCGGCGCTAAATAAAATATCTGATTGCGACGCGCTCATAACGAACAAAACAAATATCCCCTTGATGGTAATGGTCGCCGATTGCATAGCCGTTATGCTTTATGATCCAAAACAAAACGCCGTAGCGGCAATTCATGCGGGGAGAGTCGGAACATTTAAATCGATCGTTCAAAAAACGATAAATAAAATGCAAAAAGAGTTCAATTCAAAACCAAAAAACATTATAGCGGCTTTTAGTCCCTCTATTCACTCTTGCTGCTATGAAGTCGATAAAGATTTGGTCGATATCGTAACAAAGAGTTTTGGAGAAAAATATATTCAAACAAGAGATAAAAGCTATTTTTTGGATCTTCAAAAACTAAATTTTGATCAATTAATTCAAATAGGCGTAAAAGATGAAAATATTCAAGTTTCAGATATTTGCAATTGCTGCGACAAAAACTATTTTTCTTATAGAAGAGAAGGAGTAACCGGTAGATTTGCCGGTTTGATAGAACTTAGAAATGGATAAAAAAGCGGTTGCCCTAAAGTATGAAAATCAACGCACATCCGCGCCTAAAGTCATAGCCAAGGGCAAAGGCGCGATCGCTCAAAAAATAGTCGAAAAAGCCGATGAATATGAAATACCTATTTTTCAAAACGAGGCGCTCGCAAACTCTTTGATGGAAATAGAACTTGACGAACAGATACCGCCAAGACTATATAAAGCGATTGCCGAAGTTTTCGTCTGGCTGATGAAGAGTGAAAAGAAGGCTCAACTTAGTTAGTGCGGTAATAAAAAAAATTAACTGTTTTTAAGAAGTACGGGATCGGCTCTATCTATAAAATATCCTTGCGCATAATCTATACCGAGAGATTTTACTTTATCGAAAATCGCCTGCGACGAGACAAATTCCGCTACCGTTTTTACATTTAACTCTTTTGCCATCGATATGATGGTTCTTGTCATGATTTCGCTATTTTTATCTTTTATAATATTTTTTATCAAAGAGCCGTCTATTTTAATATAGTCCGCTTCAAGAGCCAAAAGTTGTTCGAAATTTGAAAATCCGCTTCCAAAATCGTCTATCGCTATTTTACAGCCGTAACTTTTTACTTTTTTTATAAAGTTTTTTACTTTTATCTCTCCATTAATCGATTCGCTTTCAATAATTTCAAAAGTTATATAATTTCCAAAATTATGTTTTTTAAGATTTCTTAAAATAAACTGTGAAACGCGCGGTTCAAGTATATCCTCTGTACTTATATTGATCGTTATCGGGTATTTGACGCTCAAAAGTTGTTCAAAACATTTTTTTATCATAGCTCTTGAAAGCTCGGTATAGATTTTAGATTTTTTTGCGATATCCATAAATTCGCCGGGAGTCGCATAAGAGTTATCTTCGCGCCTTATT
>JALWKJ010000255.1 GCA_027081495.1 Campylobacterales bacterium
AACACCATATAGGAGATAAAAAAAGCGTACAAAATCTTTTGCATATCGGTCAATACGAAATATCGCCAGGTAACAAAGTAGATTTTGAAAATATACAAAAACAGTATCTTGATAGCTATCAAATACTAAACAAGAGCGTAAAAACTCTCTATATAAACTTCAGGCACATTAAAATTAAATCTTAGCTGATACGACAAATAAAAAGATATAAAAAATATAATGGCATCCGATATAGTGAAAAAAACGGCTCTAGTGAAGTTTGTAGGTCTTGGCAGCTTAATTTTTTTCAATTAAGTTCACCTTTCAAAATATCGCATACTCTTTTTACATCGCCCTCTTTCATCCGCGTACCGCTTGGAAGACATAAACCTTTTTTAAAAAGTTCTTCGCTTATGCCGCTTAAAAAAGATTTCGCGTCTTTAAAAAGAGGTTGAAGATGCATCGGTTTCCATAACGGTCTTGATTCGATATTTTCTCTCTCAAGAGCATTTATAAGAGTGTAAGGATCACTCTTTTTTAAAATCAGTGTCGTAAGCCATCTATTTGCGTAAGAGTTTTTTATTTCCGGCATAAACGAGATTTCATCAATCTCTTCCAACTCTTTTTGATACCATGAAAATATCTCTCTTTTTTTACGAACCCTCTCTTTAAGCACTTCCATCTGAGCGACTCCAAGAGCCGCTAGTATATTGCTTAGGCGATAATTGTAACCATACTCTTTATGTTCATAAAAAATTTCGTTTTCCCTCGCCTGAGTCGCGTAAAAAGACGCCTTTTTTATCCACCCTTCATTGTCACTTATAAGCATCCCGCCGCCGCTTGTCGTAAGAATTTTATTGCCGTTAAAAGAGTAGATACCAATATCGCCGAATGTACCTGTTTGCTTATCCCCGAAACTGGCTCCCAGCGACTCGGCGGCGTCTTCGATAAGATAGATATCGTTTTCTTTGCAAATAGCCGCGATTTCATCTATTTTCGCACTCTGTCCGTAAAGATGCGTAACAATCAACGCTTTTGGCTTCTTACGCAATTTAGCAATCGCCTTTTTTAACAAAAGCGGATCCAAATTCCAACTCTCATCGGAATCTATAAAGACAGGTACGGCGTTTTGGTACAATATAGGCGCGATTGAACCGATAAATGTAAAAGTCGAAGCTAGTACAACATCTCCGGCGCCAATCCCTAGCACCCTCAGAGCTAGATGAATAGCGGCCGTAGCGCTACTCGTGGCAACCGCGTATTTACAGTCGGTATATTCTTTTATGCACTCCTCGAAACGATCGACAAACGCGCCAAGAGGCGCTATATAGTTACTTTTAAAAACATCGTCTATATATTGGCGTTCTTTACCGCTCATATGGGGAGGAGATAAAAAAAGTCTTTCTTTCAAATTATATTATCCTGTTACCGTTTTTATGATATATATCAAATCTTTTTTAAAACTGTAGTTTTTGATATACTCTTTATTAATTTTAACTTTATCGTTATTCGGGCAGAATCTCTATTTTAAAGCTTTTAAAAATATTAATATGGGGAAAAGAATTATAAATCAAAATCCTCAAAAAGCACAAGAGCTTTTTAGCATTGCTGCAAATGATTTACAACATCTTATTAAACAATCGATAAAAAACAACAAACCCTCAACAAATGCAATTGAGCTTATGGGAGAGCTTTATTTAAATGGCTGGGGAGTTTATAAAAACGAAAGAAAAGCCCAGATTTATTTATGTATTGCTTCAAAATTGGGAAATTTTAGAGCACAACAGTTAGTTAAAAAAAACAATTTTTATTGTCAACAAATTAATTTGAAGGAGATACAACAATGAAAACAAAAATGTCTTTAACAAAATTATTAGCACTTGCAATTTGGTTACCGTCTCTTATTC
>JALWKJ010000256.1 GCA_027081495.1 Campylobacterales bacterium
ATTTAGAATAATACCCAACTGGCGTTTTTCACTGATAGACATAAATATAAAAAATACTATCGTAATCGAAACGACTGCAACGGCAAAAAGGAGATTTAATTTTAAAAAAATGGAGTGTCTGTTGATTTTCATATTTAGCCGATAAACTTATATCCGACTCCACGGATAGTTTTGATCTTGTCATTACCGATTTTTTGCCTGATGCGGCTTATGATAACATCGATGCTTCTGTCGCTGCTCTCCCAACCGATCGCATCGACATTGTTGGCGATAAAATCGCGGGAAATCACCATATCGCTTTTTTGCATAAAAAGACGAAGTATCTCATACTCTGCCAGAGTGAGTTTTAATATTTCGCCTTTTTGGGTGATCTGCATACGCTGTTCATCTATGTGAAAATCGCTATCTTTTTGTGCAGATTCCACTATTTTATAGCGTCTGAGCACCGTTTGAATTCTAGCAACCAATTCCCTTGGTTCATATGGTTTTGGCAAATAGTCGTCCGCACCCAGTTCCAGACCCATGACTTTATCGCTGAGGTCTCCCCTGGCGGTTGAGATAATGATAGGCATGTCATATGATTTTCGGATCATTTTACATAGCTGTAGTCCATCGATTTCAGGTAAAGAGAGATCTAAAATAATCAAATCATAATGGTCGATTTTTAAAGCATTTAAAGCGTTGCTAGGTGTCGGTATGCTATTGACATCCATATTATACCTTGCCAAAAACCGTGACAATAATTCGGCGATTTCGAGATCGTCCTCAACCATGAGTATCTTGACCATGCGGCTTCCTTAAATGACTTTAATATCAGGGGTGATAAGCCCCTGATTATATCATTTTGCTCTTTTGTCTTTGATCTCTTGCAGTTTCTGTACAAATTCCGCTTTTTGCGTATCATCCAAAATAGCATAGACTTTTTCCATAAAGTCCGCTCTTGATGCGATAACTTTTTGAAATTTATCTGTCGCGATAGCGATAAATTTTGCTTTATCAAAACCTTGCGGGGTAAAAACGGTACCGATATCGGTCGTTGTTCTTAACTCGTTTCTAAATGCTTCTCTTTTGCTTTTTTGTTCAACGCGTAACGCTTTGAGCGCGGCTTTTTGTTCATCACTCAGGTCAAGCTGTTTTAAAACCATAACAATCGGCGGTTTTTTCCAAAACCTTTTTCCTTTGTGATCCGGACCAAACGCCATAAGAGTGGCCGAAGCGACCGAGACGATTACCAATCCCGTAAGAATACTCTTTTTCATAATATTTCTCCAAATAGTGTATTTCACTTTCAAAGTGATTAAGGGCATCACTAGCTTTTGCCTATGCTGCGTTACTCTTTTTCACCTTAGCTAAGGCTAGGCTTTCAAAAGAGTGCCTTGCCTAGACTAAAGCTAGAGATGTTGTGGGTATCACCTATTATTTGAGGCGCCCTAAAGTAATTGTAATGGAAGTTTGAAAATTGCCGGTCAATGAAATATGAACGAATGTAAACGGCAACGGCGATTATATATTTTTGTGTTTAGCTTGAAGGCTCCAGCTCTTTTGTGAGTTCTTCTTTGGGGATAGGTTCGCAAAAATAGTAACCTTGAAAATAATCTATTCCAAGTTCATGAGTGATTTCAAATATCTCTTTTGAGCCAACGAATTCCGCTAGCGTTTTGATCTCAAGAGCTTTTGCAAGCTGTACGATCGATTTTACGAACTCATATGACTTTTTATCTATGTCTATGTTTTTTATCAATGAACCGTCGATTTTTAAAATATCCGGCTCAAGCTCGAAAACATGAGTAAAATTCGAAAAACCGCTTCCGAAATCATCAATCGCGATTTGAACGCCAAGAGCCTTGAACTCTTTGATGAAGTTATTTATAACTCTGTAATCCTCTATGTTTTCACTCTCTAAAATCTCAACCGTAAGTTGGTTTCCTATTTTATATTTTTCAATATTTTGTTTTAGTTTTTCAAGTACATTTTCATTCATCAAGTCGTTAAAAGAGAGATTTAGCGAAAACGGTTTTTGAAGAGCTTTCATGATTTCAAAACTTTTTTCTATCATGATAATAGTTAAAGCTTCATACTGTTTTGTTTTTATAGCGGCGTCGAGAAAGAAAAACGGAGATATGAGTTCCGTTTTTCCGTCAATGATTTTTCTCATACGAATAAGAGATTCGTATTTTACGACTTTTTGCTCCCTATCTACTATGGGTTGAAAAACGGGTATGAAATTATCGGAATTGATTGCGTCTTTGATTTCCGATTTTCTTTGCAGAAGTTGGTGAATCGTTTTGCTTGTATCTATCATTTTACTGTACGCGATGAATTTTTTCGCATTTGATTTCGCAAAACTAAGCGCCATCTCCGCTTTATTTAGCGCATCTTCCTCTTCAAGAGATAATCCTATCGTTATATCTAGTTTAATCGAGTCTTCGATCTCGGTAGAGCTGATATTTAAACTATCTACATATTCTAAGATTTCTTCGATCAAATCTTCGTATATATCATGATCTATAAAAGCGAACTTTCCTCTAAGCGCAAATACATCCCCGTATATTCTGTAAAAATCGAGATCTTTATCTTTGAAAAACTCTTCAAGACTTTTCGCAAACGATTTTAAAAGGTGATTTCCGGTATTCATGCCGTAGAGTTCGTTTATATTTCTAAAGCCGTCGATATCTATGACCATTAGACCGCTAAAGGCTTCGGATTTTAGATGATGCTCCAGCGCCATCGTATTTTGAAGCCCCGTGAGAGAGTCGTGAAAATATTCATACTCGAGTTGTCTGACTCTTTGAGCCACCTTTTTTTCAAGAGTATTGTTTAACTGCTGTATTCTTTTAAGCGTTTTTGTATTAAAAAGGGTGATAGTGAGCAGACCGATGATCAAAGCCAGGCTAAGATCGAGATTTGAGGACCAAAAAGGATTGAGATAAAGCGCGCCGCTAAGAGTTCCAAGGGCATAGATCAAAGCGATATAAAAGTATTTTTCTCCAAATCTGATACCGTTTCCCATAACGATCCAAAGTAGTATGGGATATACGAAAATCGCGTGTAAATCGAGTTTATATATCGTATATGTCACCATAGTCGTATCGGCGAAAATGGCGCTTAAGCGCCTAAAAAAGTATGTTTTGGACTTTTTTACAAGCCAGAAAGTATGTATGAGCATAAATATAAAAAAAGCGCCGAATGCGTATTTGATAGAGTCGTTGTCGAAATAGTGCGGGTAAAAGATCGATAGTATCGTGAGCATGAGCATAAAAAGTATAAAACGGGTTAGAGCTTGTAAAAATTCTTCATCGTTTTTTCTTTTCGTATATGAGTTGAATATATCTTTTATTTTCTCTGTCATCTATACTCTTTGAGTTTTTGTTACTAATAAATCGACATCTTTTAATAAAGGTGTTCTTTTTCTAGGGTATTTATATAAAAAATTAATTAATTCTGCATATTATACTCTTTTTTTTAGGAAAAATCTTTAACGATGAGAATTTTTCCGGAGCTATTTTTAATCTCATTTTGTGTATATTTTAATTATGAAACAGACTGAAGAAAAAATAGCGCTTATTATCGATGTAGATAACGCTCCGGCGTCAAAAATCGATATTATTCTCTCCGAATTGGCAAAATACGGCGTAGTAAATATCAGAAAAGCTTACGGCAACTGGAAAAATCCGAAATCAAAAGGGTGGGAAGCCGTACTTTTTGAGTATGCGATACAACCCATACAGCAGTTTGACTACACAAAAGGTAAAAACGCTTCCGATATGGCTATGACCATAGATGCGATGGAACTTCTTTTTACAAAAGAGCTTGACGCTTTTTGCATCGTTTCAAGCGACAGCGACTTTACTCCGTTGGTTATGCGCATACTCGTAAACGGATTGAAAGTTTACGGTTTTGGAGAGAAAAAGACTCCCATGCCTTTTGTGAACGCTTGTTCGAGATTTTTATATCTGGAAAATCTCGGTACTTCGAGCGGAATCAAAACATCTTCCGTAAAACAGAAAAAAGACGGTAAAAAAACCAATAACGAGCTTAAAAAAGATACGAAACTCTTAAATGCTCTAAGACATGCCATAGAGAGTACGGAAGACGAAGAGGGGTGGGCGTATCTTGCGGATGTAGGAAACCATATATCAAACAATACCAGCTACGATCCCAGAAATTTCGGTTATAGAAGTTGGGGAGAGCTCATTCGTTCAATCGACCTTTTTGAAGTGCAAAAAAGAGGCGAGCATCCTAGCGCGCTTTATGTAAAGGATAAAAGAAGAGGAGATTAAAGGAGTATATTTTTAAGATCCAAAGATATACTCGAGCCTCTGTTTTTTTTAGTATCGATCTTTATCTCTATCTTCTCTTTGTCGCAGAAGTTTTTCACGATCGATAAACCGAGACCGAAACCCTCGGTCGAGGGGTTTTCTTGAAAAGATTTTTCATATACTATAAAAAGATTTTTAGGTTCGATTCCTATGCCGCTGTCTTTTATGTATAGTTTATCGTTTTTGGTATAGAAGGTTACAAAGCCGTCTTTTTTGTTATATTTTATCGCGTTTGAGAGAAGATTGTCAACGACTCTTTGAAAACCGTTTTTATCCGTCTTTACGACTATCTCTTCACAATCGTTTTTAATCTTTATCGAGCCTTTGATATCTTCAAATCTTTTTATGCTCTCATCGACGATCTCTTTAAGGGAAAAAGCGCTCTTTTCTATCTGCTCTATATTTTCTTTTATGCCGTATTCGATACTTTCGTAAAGTTTTGTTAGGTTTTTAGCCGCATTTTTTATGCGCGTGAGTCTCTGTTTGTTTTTGGGGTCGCTTATGGATCTTTGCAGCATCGAAACATTTGCTTCTATCGTCGCTACGGGGGTGTTTAGTTCATGAAGAGTGTGGTCGATCATCTCTTTTAGTTTTTTATCCGTTTTTAGATACTCCTTTATAATGGAAATCGATAGAAAATAGTAAAGAGATATAAAAAGAAAAATAGAAAAAACGACTCTTAAATAGAGATTGCCGATAAACTTTTCAAGCCATATATTTAGAGTAAAAACTATAACGGCGATCGTAGTTATTATAATAAAATTCGAGATTAAAAATGCCGATTCTTTAGATCTCAAAGCGGTATCCCAATCCTTTTATATTTTTTATTTTCTCTTTTTTAAATATCTTTTTAAGATCGTTTATATATACGCGAATAGCTCCGTCGCTTGGATTTTCGTTCCATTCCCAAAGTTTTGATTTTATCATATCTTTTGTTACTATAACGGATCTATTTTCTATAAACAGCTCAAGCAAAAGCGCCAATTTTTTAGAAAGCGTAATCTTCTCTTTTTTATTAAAAAGCGTCCTCTCTTTAGGGTCGTATGTAAACTCTCCCAAAAAGATATGTTTGAGTATTTTGTTGCTTCTATTTAAAATGGCGTTTATACGCAGCAACAGTTCATCCAGATCGACCGGTTTTCTTAGATAGTCGTCGGCTCCGCTTTTAAATCCTTTTAAAAGAGTCTCTTTATCTTTATACGAAGTCAGATAGATAGCAGGGGTTTTATTGTCGCTGTTTCGAAGGGCTTTAAGCAGATCGATTCCCGTAGATTTACCGAGATTTATATCTAAAAGAAGCAGATCGAAATTTTTTTCGTAACAAAGATCGAGCGCTCTATCTTTTTCAAAACAGATATCGACCGAAAATCCTTCGCCGCTTAAAAAATCCTCAAGAGTTTGCGCAAAAAGTTTATCGTCTTCTACTACCAGTATTTTAATCATGCGTCAATAATATCAAATTTTGCTATAATCACACATATTTTTCGGAGGGTTCGATTACAAAGGAGTCAAAATGAGTGAAAAAAGCGTTGCGAGTTCGTTTGTCTTGGGAGTGTTTATAGCCGCCGGACTCATTGTAAGCGGATATCTGATTTCAGATACGGTTTATAAGATTAAGCAGATGGAAAGATCGGTTAGCGTAAAAGGGTTGGCTTTGAAAGAGGTAAAGGCGGATACGGCGATTTTCCCCATTCGTTTTCAAAATTCCGCTCCTACAATGGCGGAGCTAAACGATAAAATAAAGCAAAACATCATTATCATCGAGTCGTTTTTAAAAAAGTTCGGTTTCGACAAAAGCGAAATCACGATCGCTTCCGCCCAGTTTACGGATAGGCTTGCTCAAGGATATAATAACTACAATCCGAAAATTCGTTTTTTTGCGGATTCGATGATAACCGTCTATTCCAAAAAAGTCGATCAAGTCGTGAAACTTCAAAGAGATCTTTATAAATTAACCGACGATGGAGTTTTTGCCCGAAACGATAGTTACGAAACGCAGTTTATTTTTACGGGATTAAACCGTATAAAACCGCAGATGATAGAAGTAGCGACAAAAAATGCGAGAGAAGCGGCGCTAAAATTTGCAAAAGATTCAAACTCTCATCTAGGAAAGATAAAACGAGCGACACAAGGTTATTTTACGATAAACAACAGAGATCAAAATACGCCGTATATAAAAAAGGTTAGGGTAGTTACGAATGTTACTTACTATTTGGGCGATTAAATCATTACAACTCGTAACAAACGGTAAAATAAAATTGGAAAATTAGCAAAAAGGTTAAAGTTAAAATAACAATATCCTCTTTTCATGATAAGGTTATAGTATAAACTATATGCGAGGTAAAAGATGAAAACTCTCTTCTATCCGTTTTTGGTATTGTCGTTGATTTTTGGCGGATGCGGCATTCAAAAGAGCTCTTCTATAAAGGATGGAAATTTGAACGAAAGAAGCGTATCGGATATAAAATATCAAGTCTTAAAAAGCGGCGATTATAGATGCGACAACGGCGAGTATCTTGATGAAAACGGCTCTTTTAAATTTTTTAGAAGCGATAGAGCGGAGGATATAAAAAAATTCGACAAAGAGTACGCTCTATATTGTGAAGATAAAATCTCATTTGAAGGCACCGTTATGATATCTACGATGGGAGTGAAATCAAGCGGAGGGTATAGCTACGAAATAAAGCAAATAAGAGATAAAAACGAGAGTATCGAAATCACTTTAAAAACAAAATCTCCCGAAAAAGGATCGATCGTAACGACCGCTTTGACAAATCCGTATATTATTATTCTTTTTGTCGGCGTTTATAAAAATGTAATGCTAATCAAAGAGTGAGATTACTCTTTAGAATATAAGAAGAAAGCTTAACTTTTAACTTTTTCAAATACAAAAGAGCTATTGCGAGAGCGTTGAGAGCGTTTAAAATTCCGTGTCTCTTCCCGTCCACCCCGCGAAGTTTAACTTGCTTGTTTTAACAGGAAGTTACCGACAATCGGTATATTTAAATCTTTATGTTCTTTTTTAAAATTTAAAACTTCAATGGCAACGATATCATCATTTTTACCGTAATCGATAACAACACCATTGCTGATTTCTTCGCTCTCATACGGTTTTTCATTTGACAAAATAAAATAGATACTATCCGTTGTTTCATCATATTTGATAATCATTTGCATCCCTTTTTTCGCATATTTCTATCAAAAAAAATCAGCAATTTTCCAATGATTTTTATGCGCAATAAATGCTAAAATACCAGCCAATATAAATGCTAGTGCTGCAATAATTTCAAGCATTTTTCAATCCTTTCAACTCTATATGTAAATCTATAAGTTTTAAAATGTTGGAGAAGATCGCATAACTTACTACAAAAAATATTAAAATAAGTATCACTTTTAACGCAACTTCCTCTAACTTAAATATATAAACCCAACTACCGCTGGCAATTGCCATAAATAAAAGTAGTTTTATTTTATATATTTCAATCTCTTTTCCTATGATCTCTAACTTTTTCATAGTATACCACCTTTTCACTTTCGAGGTATTTTAGCATGGATTTAAAAAAGGCCAAATAAATATTGCAATTTGAAATATTTATTACTTTTAGATAAAAAGAGGAAACGAAAAGATCATAGAGTGAGAGAATTCAACCAGACAGAAATGAAGAGAATGGTTGAATTGAATGAAATATGATTTGTTTGATATGTGTCAGTATTGTGAAGTTTTGTATTTAAGAAAATTGTAAAATTAAGTATATTAAATATGAAGAGTAAATTATATAATTAAGTAAGTTTAATATGATAATATAGTATTAATTCTTAATAGGTATTTAATATATGATTAAAATTTCTTTTTTTCTCTTTTTGTTGCAGGCTGTATTATTGGCAAATTTACAAGACGATATCAAATATGAGTGTCCAACAGAGTATGAAACATACAAAGAGGATATATCTAAATATCTCATCCGTATAGAAGACGATATATCGGATAAAGGATGTGAAGTTATTCCTGTTTACGCTGCTATTATACAATCTGAAAATTTTGAAATATTGGACTCTTTAGAAGATGACTCTAATTTAATGAGTCAGTTGATGAAGCTATTTTCTATCAATAAAGAGTTGTCAAGTTTGATATTTGAAAATAGTGGTTTAAAGCAAATTATACTAAGCAATAGTATAAATG